>JACZKN010000385.1 GCA_014859985.1 Candidatus Krumholzibacteriia bacterium
GACGAGGACGGGGCTCCCGACCCCGACCGGCGCATCGCCGCGGGCTTCGCCGCGTCGAGCCCCGCCAGGGCCGCCTCCAGCACCGGCCGCCCCAGCCCGAACACCTCGGCCGTCTCCTGCAGCACGTACTCGCGCCGCAGCGGGTCGGCGATGCCCGCCACGGTGCCCAGGGCCTGCTTCACCGCCCGCTCGGCCAACTCGCGGTCGCCCCCCCGCTCGTCGGCCAGGGACTTCAGCAGGGGAATATAGCCCTCGCTGGCCTGCAGCGCCCGTGCCATGGCCTCTTCGCCCTGCCCGATCACCAGCGAGGCCGGATCCTCCCCCGCCGGCATGCGCACGATCCGGGGCTCGAGCCCCGCCCTGAGCGCGATGTCCGCCGAACGCACGGCCGCCTTCAGGCCGGCCCGGTCCCCGTCGAACACCAGCACCACCTTGGGCGCCCCGCGGCGGATCAGGCGCGCCTGGTCCGGCGTGAAAGCCGTGCCGCAGGTGGCCACGACGTTGGGGATCCCCGCCTGCACGAGCGCCAGCAGGTCCAGGTACCCTTCCACCAGGATGGCCGCCTTCTCCCGGGCGATGGCCATGCGCGAGGCATCGAATCCGTAGAGCAGCCTGCCCTTGGAGAAGTAGGAGCTGTCGGAGGAATTCAGGTACTTGGGTTCGCCATCGTCGATGACCCGGCCCCCGAAGCCGGTCACCTGTCGGGATATGCTTCGTACAGGGAAGATAATGCGCCCGCGGAAATAGGCAAACGAGCCGTGGTCCCCCGTGCGCACCAGCCCGCCGGCCAAGGCCAGGTCCCGGTCCACGCCGGCCTGGGCCAGGCGCGGTTCCAGCCAGTCGCCGGCCGCCGGCGCCCAGCCCACCGTGAAGTCCCGCAGCACCTTGTCGCCGAAGCCGCGCCGGTGCAGGTACTCCAGGGCCGCCCTGCCCGTGCGCGGGTCGAACAGGGCCTCGTGCCAGAGGGTGGCCGCGGTCTCGTTGGCCCGGTGGAAGGCCCGGCGCTCGCCCTCGCCCTCGTCCTCCCTCAGCCAGGCCGACAGGTCGATGTCCAGGGGACGCGCCAGGATCTCGACGGCCTCGGGGAAGCTGACGCCCTCGGTCTCCATCAGGAAGGAGATGACGTCGCCCCCGGCGCCGCAGCCGAAGCAGTGGTAGCGCGCGCGGGCGGGGGTGACGATGAACGACGGGGTCTTCTCGCGGTGGAACGGGCACAGCCCCTTGTAGACCGATCCCGCCTGCTTGAGGTCGACCTCGCGCTTGACGACCTCGACGATGTCGGTCTCGTCCTTGACGCGCGCGATGATGTCGGGCGAGAAGGTGGGAGCCATGGTGCGCGGCCGGACCTTTCGCTGGGTGCCCAGGGGCGGCGGGCTGACCTTCCAAGTAACACCGGGCGGGGCGGGATCGCAAGGCGTGGCGGGATATATACCCGTGCGGCCGGGGCAAGCGCGCCTGACGATCCGGCAATGGCCGGCGGGTGTCCCGGGCCCGGACCGCGGCTCGGCATGCACGGCGCCCGGATCTCCCTTCACCAGACGGACAGGTATGCGCGCGGTGCTGGCCTTCGCCCCCGGGGCGGATCCCACCTACGTCCCTCTGGGCCTGGCGGCCTTGGCGGCCCACATCCGGGCCACCGTCCCCGGCTGCGAGCTGGTTCCGGTGGACCTGAGCCACGCCTGGTGGGAACAGCAGGCGCTGAGCGAGCCCGACTGGATCGGCTTCTCTGCGCTCTACCCGGGCCAGGTGCTGCCCACCCTGGCCCTGGCGCGCTTCCTGGCGCAGCAGGTGTTCCCGCCGCCCGGGCGCGCCACCCGTCCGCCGCTGGTCCTGGGCGGCGCCTCGGCGTCGGCGCTGCGGCCAGCGGAGGCCCTGCGGGCCTGCCCGTGGCTGGACGGGATCCTCGCCGGCGAGGGTGAGCAAGGCCTGGTCCGCCTCCTGGGCGGCGGACCGCCGGCAGCCGTCGCCGGCCTGGCCTGGCGCGACCGCGGGATCGTCCGCGTGAACCGGAAGCCGGACACCCTGGCGGCAGCGGACGTGCCCCTGCCGATGTTCGAGGACCTGGATCCGCGGGCCCGCTGGAACCCCACGCCGGTGCTGCCGGTCGTGTTCTCCCGCGGCTGCAAGGGGCGCCGCTGCCGTTTCTGCGCCCACAACCTGTCCTACAGCGGCTAGCGCCGGCAGGCGGCCGCCCGCTTCGCCGACTACCTGCGCGCGCTGCAGGACCGCTGGGGCACCGACCATTTCATCTTCGCCGACCAGTACGTGGACGCCGAGGATCTCGAGGACCTGGCCAGGGCCGTCCTCGCGCGCGGCCTGCGCCTGCACTTCCACGTGATGGGCCGGCCCACGGCGGTCTACACGCGCCCCCGCCTGGAGCTGCTGGCCCGGGCGGGCTGTCGCTGGATCAGCTGGGGCGTCGAGACGGGCTCGGCCCGCCTGCTGGAGGCTTGCGGCAAGGGCACGACGCCCGGGGGGATCCGCCAGGTGATGACCGACGCGGCCGATGCGGGCATCCACAACCTGATGACGATCTTCGGCCTGCCCGGCAGCACGGACGCGGACCTGCAGGCCACCCTGGGCCTGGTGGCGGACATTGGTGCGGCCGCAGGCGGAGTGACCAGCAGCCGGTTCCAGCTTTTCGACCGCACGCCGTATGCGGTCCAGGCCGCAGCCCACGGCCTGCACGTGACCGGGCGCGAAGTCCTCTTCACCCGCTACGGGCAGCCGGTCCACTCCCTGCGCCTATTCCACCAGGGGCGCGCGGCCGACGGCTCGTGGCGGCCGCCGCGCAGCACCCTCGAGCTGGCGCGCTGGGAGGAGTTCTGCCGCTGGACGCGGCCGCCGTCGCCGCTGGACGGTCTGTGCTGCGAGCACACACTGCTGCACGCGGCCCGGCGGGGCGAGCCGGTGGCGGCGGAGCAATTGCCAGGGTCGGCCTGATATGCTCGCGCCAGGCCGAGCTCGCTTCATCCCGCTCTGGAGGTTAGCCCGTCAGGGTCACCCGCGTCGCCCCACCCCCGCCCTCGGCGGGGGACGCCTCGCGGAACGACGCCACCCGCGGGTCCTGCTTGAGGCGCGCGTAAAGGAAGTCGCGCAGCCGGCCGGTCCCGAACCCGTGGATCACGCGGATGGATTTCAGACCGGCGGGGATGGCCCGGTCGATGAGTCGGTCCAGGCGTTCCCAGCCTTCCTCGGCCCGCTCGCCCCGCAGGTCCAGTTCGGGCGATACCTCCGGCGCGTCGCCGTGCCAGGCCCACGCGCCCGCGTCCACCGGCGCCGCCGCAACCGGCGTCCCGGGCGCGGCTGATGTCCCGTCCGGCGGCTGCACCGCGTCCAGGCCCAGGGTCAGGCGCAGGCCGTCGGCGTCGGCCACGATCTTCTGTCCGCGCACCTCGACCACGCGGCCGTCGAGGTTCAGGCGGGGGATGCGCACCTTTTCGCCGACGGCAGGCGTCCAGCCCGCCACGGCGCGGCTCTCCTGCTCCACCTGCACCCGCTGCTCCAGTTCGGCCAGGCGATCGCGGGCGGTCACCACGCTCGGCTGGTCCGCCTTCCGGGTGCGCACCTCGCGGATCGCCGCCTCCAGCTCCCGCCGGCCGTCGCGCACTGCGCGCTCCCCTTCCTTGCGCAGCGAGGCCAGCGTCTCCTTGCGTTCCTTGTCGATCCCGGCCAGGCGCGCGTCCAGCTGCTTGTTCAGCAGTTCCTGCTCCGCCGCCGCCAGGCGCGCGCGCAGCTCGGCGTCGGCCAGCTCGCGGGCCCGCCGGTCCAGGTCCGACAGCAGCTTCTCCACCTGCACCCGTTCCTCGCCGGCCATGGCCCGCGCCCGCACGAGCAGGTCCGCCGGCAGCCCCATGCGCGCGGCGATGTCGAAGGCGTGGCTGGTGCCCGGATCGCCCACCCGGAAGGTGAACAGGGGCCTGAGGTCGCGGTCGTCGTAGTCCATCGCGGCGTTGACCATCAGGGGGTGGTCGTGGACCGCGGCCTTCAGCAGCCCGAAGTGGGTCGAGGCCAGCACCAGGGCGCCACGCGCGGCCAGGGCCTCCAGCACGCCGAACGCCAGCGCCGTGCCCTCGTGCGGGTCGGTCCCGCTGCCGATCTCGTCGCACAGCACGAGGGTGTCCGGACCGGCCTCCTGCAGGAACCGGGCGAGGTGGCGCAGGTGGGCCGAGAAGCTGGAGAGCGATTCGGCGATGGACTGGTCGTCCCCCAGGTCGGCCAGCACGCGGTCCACCAGGGGCAGGCGCGTGTCCTCCCGCGCGGGCACGTCCCAGCCGCACTGGCAGAGCAGCACCAGCACACCCACGGTCTTGAGGGCGACGGACTTGCCGCCGGCGTTGGGACCGCTGACCACCAGGGCGCGCGCGCGGGCGGGCATCTCCAGTTCCAGCGGCACGGTGACCCGGCGGCCGGCCGCGAGACTGCCGCCCCCCAGCGCCTCCAGCAGCAGCGG
>JACZKN010000047.1 GCA_014859985.1 Candidatus Krumholzibacteriia bacterium
TCTGTTAACCGCGGGCGATTCAGACAGGCACGGTTCTCGCCTCCCACCCTCGCAAAACCCTTTGCCCCCGCGTCTTATAGCGACAAAAAAAGCAGGCGCCATGCACCTGCCCTCTTTTCCCTATCTGAAAAATTTGGCTCGCCGGGTGGGACGATAAAGTGGAAAGTGCAGCCAGGCCCCGGGGTGGCGGCTAATCGGCTTCGCTATAAGGGGTTACGGAACCCGCGTTCCCGTCCGGCCGTCCAGGACGCTCCGGAAAACTCAGACTGGCCCCGGAATTCCGACCCAACACACCCCCTGACCTCCTCGAGCACCGCGTCGGTGAGCCGGGAGATCAGGGTCGGCGAGACCTCGACGCCGTACAGCTCCTGCAAATGCGTCTAGATCTCGCAGGTCGTCGTACCGCAGCCGTACAGCCACAGGACCTTCTCGTCGAAGCCCGGCAGGCGTGCCTGGCGCTTGCGGACGAGTTGGGGCTGGAAGTCCCCGTTCCGGTCCCGCGGCACGGCGATCTCGATCTCGCTGTCACCGTCGATGACCCGATTCAATGTCTTGCCGTTACGCGAGTTGTCCGTCCCGCGCCCGTCGCTGGCGTGCTTCTCGTATGTACCCCAGATGCTCGGTCACCTCGGCATCGAGGGCGGTGTTGTACAACCGCTTCTTCAGCTCGTTGACCAGGCCAGAGCCTTCGGGAGCTCCTCGGCGGTCGCGGCCTTGGTCAGCTCCTTGATGAGCTCGTCGATCCGATCCGGTTCCTTTTTCTTGGCCATGGGACCCACCTCTGCTGGGAGACTACACCATGGCTGTTTACACAGTTAGAAATACGCTCTCCGGAAAAGAGAGACGGACTATTTCAACAGCGTAACTTTCTCGGATAAAATGAACTGCTCTGAGGACGCCACAACGAAATACAGGCCCGCAGGCAGGACTAGTCCTCTAAGATCGCGCCCATTCCATTCAAAGAAATGTCTATTGGCTCCCGATCGGGTGGCAAACTCATATACGCGCTCGCCCGCCAAATTGAAAATATTGACAGATAAACTCACGTCACGCTCCACAAAGACCTCAATCTTCGTGGATGGATTGAATGGATTGGGGTGGCAAACTATCTCGTTTCCGTAAACCTCCGGCGGGGCCGGAATGTCACCCCCGTCACCTGCATCAATATCGACGACAGCATTTTCGTACTTGATTCTGATCTTTTCTATGTCCGCACTAGACAAAGTTGCTTTGTAGTTGGCACCCACCAAATTGCCGTAAGAGTGACAATTGGTATTTGCCAAGAGGGCGGACGACATGGTGGGATAATCGTCTGCGACGCACGGGCATACGTCATACGCGTGACCAAGGCCGACCGTATGTCCAATCTCGTGGGTAGCAACCGCCTCCCAATCATAGGTGGTCCAGTCGGAATTCTCGTTCATCCACAATTCGAAGGACGCAATGTAGCCACCATTGGTAGTGAGCCACGGCCGCGCGCAACCAAGATTAGTTGATGCCGGGCAATCAAACCCATCGGTCATATCCACACATGATGCGCCGTCGTAGTCGGCCATTATTTGATACCCTTGTCCAGAGTATTGGTTCATGTAAGTCAGCCACTTTTCGAAATTTGCCTCCCAGTTTTCGTCGGAATCCCAGGTATGATTCGTAAACTCCAAGACACGAAAGTATGGGCCATTAGGCGCCAAATCGGCCTCCCAAGATACGGCGCGACAATCCACAATTGCTGTACACAGACAAAAAACCACAAGCGCCAAAGCTAGTGCTTTCATCTTGCTGCCCCCCCCGCCGCACCGACGGCCTTTGCGATGTTCTGAACGGATATACCGGTCTCTCGGAACGTCCGTTCGATGGCCGTGTACAGGTCCCGCGAAGGCAGATTCTCCATCCCATCGCCCCATTCAGTCGGAACTTTCGCATCACAAAAATACAGCATACTCTCGCCAGTCACCTGCTTATCAAAGATGTACCGCGCTTGCGAGATCCTATGGACTCCACTCCTCCCTTCGCTATCGATATAGTCTTCGAAATACTCAGTAACCAAAAGAACTGTGTCCCCGACTTTCAGCCAGGGCGCATCTGCCATGTTGCCTACAAGCCAACTTCCACTCTTATCTCTGCTGAACGCGTTCAGACTGTAGGCAACATCTAATGTACCACAGCACGCCTTCAGAATCTCAATTGGCTCAATATTAACCCGTGCCATCGACTTCATTAACCCATTGGGTCTCATCACCTCCGCTGTATACACGTCAAGAACTTTGCAGACAAACACCGATTCCGCATCACCTAAGCCGATACCGGTACTTACCAGCTCATCTAGATCCCCACACGCGCCTGGCGCTACAACGCCGCAAGAAATCAAGGAAATAACAATGCAGATCACTGAACGCATTTCACCCCTCCTGTCGACTGTTGTTTTGCACTCTCTCCGGCCGCTCGCCCTCTACTCCTGATGCGCGGCTAGGCGCGGAAGCGGATTACGGCCCGCATGTAGCACTGAGAGCCGCCGAAAAAATGCCCGCATCAGACATGTTCACAACTCCGTCGAAATTGAAATCTGATCTGTAGTTATATGCGCCATACATGTCTTGCGTGAAAATGCCGGCATCTGAGTTATTCACCACAAGATCGCCGTTAATGTCTGGGCTGTTAATATACAAATCAATCGTGACGGGACCACAACCACTATCGCAATTCGGCGGCGACCAAACTACTTCGACTTTACCGACGGGATTCCCGGCCCCATCGACCGCAGAATGCCCCCCGCCAAATATGGAGAACGCGGCAAGATTGCATGGGAGAAACTCGCACGGCGCGTAGTAATCTCCCCCGCCACAGAGCACTACGTTCCCTCCGTTCGCATTAAAGTCGAGTCCACGCCCCAGCCAGTCTAATTGACACCCAGTATCCCAAGCATACGGCCGATACGAAAGCAGGGCGAAAACGAGCTCAATACTGCCCGCGACTGCGTCCGCGACCCCCGTTCGCCCATCAGGGAAAATGCATATAGAATTCGGAAAGACTGAACCCTGGCCTGGCTGCCATTCGTCCAACTGTAAGTTATCAATTAGCAAACACGTATGTGCGTTCGCCGTTCCCGCAAACATCATAAGTACAAGCGCAATCACCCGTAATTTCCTCATTCCCAACAACCTCCTGAATGAATCCTATTCCTTTGAGAACGCTTTCATCTGCCTGTTGGTGTTCTTGAGACGCTCCCGGTCGCCCGTGGACAGCAGCTAGCTGATCGCCGTGTCGAATTCATTGTCCCCTCGCCGAAACTGAGCTGAGAGAACAACGATGCGATACAGCTTATCGAACAAGCGTAATCTTCCGTACCGCTACCTGTTGTTCCGACTCGGCCCGCACAAAATAGATCCCAGCAGGCGCCTGGCCCCCGTCTATCGCGCGACCATCCCATTGAATAGTACTAACGCCAGGCTCAAGTACCTTCTTCCCCAAGACCGCAACCTCTCGGCCAGCGACGTCATAAACTCCTAACCTTACAAAACTCGATTTTGGCACCGAAACCACTAAGCGAACTCGCGGGTTGAATGGATTTGGGGCAGCCCATACCTCTAGCTGCTCTAAAGGCATTGGTGCAGCATCGCCATCTTCATCATCCCGATCGTCGTTACGTACGACGCCCTCATACAGTTCTAGAATCGCGGCCAAATCGGCGGTCGCCAGTGACCGCGCTAGAGTCGCCGGAACCACATAGCCACATCCTAAAGACAGGCACCAACATGCCCCACTTGACATCGTAGGAAGTTCATCTAGCTGTTCGTTTGCTGGCAGTTCCATAAAGTCGCCATCCAAGCACGGGTCTTCGCAATGCTCCAGACCAAATGCATGCCCGGCTTCATGTACCATTGCGTCAAAGGCAGAGTTACTCAACGTTGCACATCCCGAATATTGGTAGCACCACGGCGCATTGCCATTCACTTCAATATAGAATCTCTGTATCCGGTCCCTGCTAAGGTTTAACTGTCGGAAAGTCCCCATGGTTTGCGTGCTCGTACCGAAGGTAATGTAGTTCGGCGCGGCTGGCTCATCCGCCAAGAATACCTCATAGCTATTCCCGACAGCGTTAACGTGATCCTGCACGACAAGAAACGCCGCATCCCACATCGCCCCGTTTCCCGTCCAATTGTACACGGGATTAATTCTGTATTGCAACGGCGACAGAACACCTACAGTTAGACAAGCGACGTGTTGGGGCGAACAGAGAACGACAGCCACGACTATCCCGACGACGCCAATCATGAACTCTTTACGGCAGAAACTCACTCCCGCACCTCCAGCCCCAAAAATTCAACCACAGTCCGCAAACGAAACCCGCTCTTACGGACCACCGTCAAGTAATCGTACGGGTCTGAATAAGGGTCGAATTCGGCCAAATTGCCCGTCAAATTGGGGTTAAATCTAGCGCTACTTTGCCCGTATACAAAATCTTCCATTCCTGCCTCGCCGTCTTTAAGAAACCCAATATATATCGGCACCATCAGGCCTTGTCTCGGCCCAACCGTTTCCGTAATGAGGCAAACCAGTATGGTATCACCTACTATCAACCATGGACTATCGGGGGATTCCGATGCTAAAATCTCCCCCTCTTGATTCCTTGAAAGCACATTAGCGGCATAGAACACAACGCGACCGGTGGTTAGGCCTTCAATAAGAGCTTCACATTCGAGAGCAACTTGCGCCCATGACCACCGGTTGACCTCCTGAGCCTCTATAGCCACGACCTGACCGTATGCTATAATACCTCCATCTTCAACGCTCTTTGCAACCCACTCCATATTCGCAGTCTGCCCGCAGTCTGCTTTGTCTACCATCTGCTCGCTAAAGGTCCGCCATTCGATTGTCGCCGCTGCCTGAGCACTACCGCCGCTGTAGCAGACGCCGGCTAGAGCCAAAACTGCACTGAGGAAAAGTGCTCTATTGTTGTGCACTTCGCCCTCCCCTTTGATTCTCGCCCTTTGAACTTACGCCGCAATACGTCCCAATTGCAGCTCAAAAAATCAACCAACCAACTTGAACCCACCTCCGTGCATTTCAGCACTATTACATTGTAGCTACATGCAATTTTGTCGCCCCTTCGCACCACCAATCTTGGGATACGCCTCCACCGAAATTAGAATATTCTCTCAGTCGCATGCCAAAGACAGGTTCGACCTCCGAACCAACCTGGCCGACTAATCGAATCCGTTTGCGTGTGCAATTCTCATCTAGTTCGCCGCTCCATTTCGCGCTGCGGCGCCAACGCACGTTCAAGGGCCCTTCGCTTACAGCCGCCGCCGCTTGTCAGATCTCGCGTGGCAGAGCCCGGCAATTCAGCCTCGCATCCACCAGCGGATCGGTTCGGGCCCCAACCGTCCGCTCATTGCTGGCACCGCCGGTGGATTAGTTCAGATTCCTTCGCTCGAAGTACTCGTACTATGACAATGCAGGTATGTCGAATTGGTTGCACGGGATTTGAAAGAATTTGTCCAACCCCACTCCGCGACTCGGCTAAACGATTGTGGGGCTATCAGATACGTCGTGCTCCTATTTTTTGATCTTCTCTTCTGCGCTGCTTCCCGGAGGGTTTTAGAACCAATCCCCGGCCCAAGTCGCCGGTCGTCGTTGAGAAGCGAGGGCCGGCGTTTCAATTGGCGCGGGCCAAGTTGCGTGCGCGCTTCCACCCCCTATCAGATGTACCCCACCACCCCAAACCGCCGCCGAAACGCCCCGTAGAGGTGGTCGAACGCGTGGGCGTAGCGGTAGAAGTCCAGCGCGCCGGTCTCGGTCCAGCGGTACTTGAGGTCGCCGGAGGTCAGGTCCCGGACCCGGCTGGGGGCCTTGACCTGGGCGTAGAACTCGCCGTTGTCGATGGTCGACGCGGCTTTGGGCAACCACCACCGGCCCTCCCGGATCTCGTCGTAGGCCGAGTTGAGCAGAAACGTGCGGTCGACGGTCACCGTGCCGGTCCACTTCGGCCACTCGGGTTTGGACGAGCCGTCATTTAGGAGGTCAGCGATGTACACGTGGCCGTGGTGCGGCTCCTTGCGCCAGCGCTGGACCAGGTGGGGTTCGGGCTGGGCGGAGATGATGCAGCCGAGGACATCGTACTGCTTCATCAACCAGTCGAGGTCGTCGAAGTCCTTCACCCGGCCGATGAAGTGGGCCCTACGGACGTGCCGACCTCGCTCACCGTCCTCGTCGATCTCCGAGATCACCACGTAGAACGACGACGTGCCCATTGACACGCCCATCGAGCACTGTCGCTTCGGCGGCACCACGCCGAACTCGTAATCCCGGATGCAGGCGTCAAGCAGCTTGTTGGTGACCTTCAGGCGCTCGCGGTCGCCGGTCGACAGGAGCTGGCTGATCGCCGAGTCGAACTCGTCCACGAACGGGAACGGGAGCAGGGCGCACATCAGGGCGTCGGGCCCGTGGTCGTCCTTCTTGACCACCCTGCCTGTCTCGTCGCGGTGGAAGCGCAGGAGCTGGCGGACCACGACCTGCAAGTGACCGTCGTCGGCGATCTTGATCTTGCCATGTTCAAAGTACCTCGTGAGATTCTCGATGCCCTCGTCCTTGCGCTTGTTGAAGGGGACGGGCACGGTCTCGAACCCCGCGTTTCTGCAGTCCAGGTTGCCGTAGGAGTTCTCGGCATCGGCGTAGACCATGAAGTCGCCGACCCGGCGGCGCAGGTCGTCCAGGTAGGCGATCAGCTCGGCGGCGGGACGGGAGTCGAAGATGCGGGCCTCGGGGATGACGACGTGGTCGCCTGCGCGCTCGGCCAGGACGGCGACGGCGAACCGGCCCCAGTCGATCCCGACGGCGCGCCTGACCGAGCCAGACGGCCGGATGATGTCACTTAGGGGAGTAACTGCCGCCTGGACCTTTTCGGGGTCGTAGATCATGCCCGCGGCCTTTGGGCGCTTGCACTCGTGCTCGACCTCCCAGACATCGGTCCCCCGGTTGAGCATCTTGGCCTTGAGCACGTTGTCGCGGCTGAGGTGGCCGGCCGTGTGCCGGGCCTTGCCGTTGCAGCCGCCGAAGTGCTCGCCGGTCTGCTCGCCGTCGGCATTGTAGTCGGGGACCACGTCGGTCAGGGGGCATTCGCGGCGGCAGTAGGCCAGCGCGTCGGGGTCCTGGTCTGACGCCTCCTCAAGGCCCACCCCACACTTGGCCATGCAGTCGTACACGTTCCAGCGGTAGCGCGTGAACCCGCGCTCCTCGGCCAGGTCCCAGGCCTCCTGGAAGAACCCGAACGGGACGTGGAAGGTGGACAGTAGGACGATCGTAAAGTTGGGCTCCGACAGCACGCCCTGGACGGCGGCCTGCAGCACGCGGCCGATGCGGGCGTCCTCCTGGCAGCTCTCGTCGGCCACGAACCCGGGCGTGTGCTTGCCGCGGGCGGCCTTCTCGCTGGCCGGGACACAGGACAGGCTTACGCCGTTTTTCAACTGGGTGAGCGACTGGAGCGGGTCTTTCTCGAGTAGCGCCTCGGCCAACCCGGGCACGCAGAACCAGAACTGGGTGGTGTACTCGTACACCCGCTTGGCCTGTTCGCCCGAGCCCGCCATGTCGATGAACGACTTGTTGCGGTACACCATCATCAGCCAGATCAGGATGGCGGCAGCCAGCGACCCGCCCCCGCCTCGGGGCTTCCACAAGATGGCCTGCTGGACGCGCTCGTAGAACAGGTCGCTCAGGAACTCGAGCATGGGCGGGATCACGACGATCGGGAGCTTGCGGCCGTCTTTTAGGATGAAGAGGTGGTCGCCGATGCAGGAGAGCAGGCGGGCGTCCTGCTCGTCCCTGGACAGGCCATCCTCCAGGAGGTCGGGCAGGCCGAAGTCGGCGGGGTCAGCGCCCAGCCCGACCTTGTCCATCAGCGAGTGGGGCGAGGTCAGGACGTGCAGGTCGTCGCCGCCGTCCTCGGCGTGGATGGTCTTGAGTCTTGGTTCGCGCGACACCACATCGATCCCTCCATCAATAGTCGAGCACGGGTGGCCCACTATCAGGCAGGACCTGGAAATCCAGCCTAGTCGTCTCAGGCGGAAAAGCGAACTTCTTCTGCACCATTTGGCCAAAGACAGGAATGTACTTGGCCCCACCTCCGGCCTCTCTCCACTCCAGCGAGAACAGCGTGTCTAGGCAGTGCCACTTCTCGTTCCACTCATCGCCGAAACTCTTGACGACCTGGAGGACCGGAAGCAGGCGTAGGACCAAGTGACTCATCTCGATCGACCGATTAATGTACAGCCTCAGAAAGTGGGGGTCTTTCGTTGGTGCTAGCGGGAGTTTTCCGGTCCCGTCGAGCCAAGCGCCGAATTCGACCGAAGTGGTTACAAGAGCACCGTGTGTTTCAAAGTTCGAGTAGCGGTACCACTTCTGCAGGTCCTCGTAGTTTGCTAATCCTGAGTCTTTACCCAGCGCCCACTGTTTGACCTTGCGTGCCGAGTCCATCACGGATCTGTGCCGCGCCTTTTCTTCCTTTGCAGTCGGCGCAACACAGGCTCCCATCGGTCCACCGTGGATCTCGTGCCAGGTGAGCACATGACTCTGTAGCGCAGCGATGCCAAATGCCCAATCTCGGACATCACGCAGCAGGCTCGCCCCGGCCATACCATATCCTGAGTAGTAGAGAATCTCGGCAGCGCGAAATCGCCTGAAGTGCGCCGCGTACCACGCCAAAACTCCCCTGAACAGTACCGCGCGCGCAATATCAGGGGCTTCGGAAAAGCGCCTACCCGCCAAGACTAGTGTATCGACGAAGAGGCCGAGCGTTGCCTCTACCGTTTGGTTACGGTACCTAGGTTCCGCATTGACCCAAAGCTTAAACTCATTCTCTTGCTTCATGATTGGAAGCAACGATTCTCCGAGAACTCTATCGTTTCCGAACAACCGTTTAAACTCCGCCATATCGCGATCAAGCGCCATCCGTAACCTCCCGATTCAGGACCGATTTCGCTAAGGTCCATTCTAGCAGAGTTCTACCGGGGCTTCCCGTTTCGTGGGCTATCGCCTTACTATCGCCTCTAAGCGATTGCCCCAACGTCAGATATGCCTTGCCAGTGGCCAGCCCCCTACGCCTGTATGAACCATGACCAGCAACCACCAGCACGATCGAAGGAGGACCACATGCTCGTGAACGAAGCGGTCGAACTGTTCCTGGCCGACCTCGAGGCCGAGCACCGCTCCCATCATACCGTGGCCGCGTACCGGCGCGACCTGACGGTGTTCACACGGTTTGCCGGGGACCTGGACATTACCGCCGTCACCCCGGCCACGCTCACCCGCTTCATGGCCTCTGAGAGCGTCCAGGTTGGCCCCTGTGGAACGCAGCGCGCCAAGGCCACCATCAACCGCTACCGGGTCAGCCTGAAGGCCCTGTTCGCCTGGGGCGCCGCACGGTGGCTCGTGGACAGGAACCCGACCGCGATCCTCAAATGCCGGAGGCACCGGGCCGCTCCCCCCGACGTGCTCAGCACGACCGAGATCGACCGGCTGCTCGGGTATGATTTCGCCGGGAACCAGGCCCACCGCGACCGCGCACTGCTCGCATTCATGCTCTCGACCGGCTGTCGCCTCGGGGAGACGGTGGCATTGGACTGCCGGGACATCGACTGGGACACGGGGCGCGTGACGCTCAGATCCCCCAAGGGCGGCGAACCGGAGACCGCAGCAGCAGGTGACCAGCTGCTCGCCATGCTCCGGCCCCTCGCAGCCAGTGTCCCACCGGGACACGCGCTGTTCCGCACTGGGACAGACCGGCGGCTGTCCACCCGGCAGGTCCAGCGCATCGTCGCCCTGCGTTGTCAGGAGGCAGAAATCTGTAAACGCATGACGCCGCATACGCTTAGGCACACGTTCGCCACCCGGCTGTACAACGCGACCGGCGACTTGAGGCTCGTCCAGGTGGCACTGCGGCACGCCCACGTGACGACGGCCGAGATCTACGCCCAGGTCGATCCGGCCAGGCTCGCAGCAGCCGTCAGGAGCGCCGAAATGGCCCCAAAAACGCCGTAACACGTTGCAGGGCATATATCTCCCAGTATGCGACCTTCGCGCGAAAAACCGGGGAATCCGCGGGGCGAAATGGCCACTTCCCGATTCCCGGGAATGAGGCATATCGTCTGATTTCAAGAACATACGGCATCGCCTCGATTCCCGAACCGTGGCCCAATCCCCGGTTTTCGGTTTAGCCCTCCACCACGTACCGAAACGGCGCCTGGTTGACCCGATTCGCGAACTCGTCCGCGAACGCCTTCGCCAGCCGCTTGTCCATCCGGCCCGCGTCGATCAGGGCCTTGATCACGTCCGCGACCACGATCTCCAGCACTTGGACGTTGGCCTGCATCAGCGCCCTGACCTCCCGGACCTCAGTCGGCTCGCCGCGCACCAGGCGCTCGCCCTTGATCCCGGAGTCGATCATGGCCGCGGCCTCAGCCGCCGTCTTCGGGTCCAGGGACCGGAGGGCCTGCACGCCCTTGGTCTGCATCAGCTGGTACTCTTTGAGGTGCCTGCTGTTGGACTCGGACAGGGTCTCGGACACCGCCCGGGTGATCTTCTCCTCGGTCAGCCGCTGGATGTGTTCGCGCTCCTCCTCCCAGCCCTCGGCCCGCCGCCACTCGCCAATGGTCTCCGCCCGCTGGATGCCCAGCCGGTCGGCGATCTGCTGGTCGGTCCCGGCCCCGGTGATCCAGAGGATCTTGGCCTGCAGCTTCACGTCCTGGGGGTAGGCCATCACTCGACCTCCTGGGCCGGAACCCTGATGGCCGTCTGGCCGGTGTAGAGCTCCCACCGCTTGACGATCACGTCGCAGAACTGCGGCATGCGCTCGACGGCGAAGCAGCGGCGGTCCAGGCGCTCGGCGGCGATGACCTGGCTGCCGGACCCCGCGAACGTCTCCAGGCAGATGGCGCCCGGGCGGGTGTGCTTGAGCATGGGTAACTCAAATAGGCGGACCGGCTTCTGGGTTGGGTGGATGCCAGCGGTGCATCGTCCTTTCCCCTCCCAATCGACCTCCCAGCAGTTGGAATGCTCGTCCGGCACCGGCAGCGCAGCCGGCTTGTGGCCCTGCTGCCAGCCCATCAAGCAGGGCTCCGTCCTGTAGTTCCACATCGCAAAGCCCAGGACGTGGGTGGGCTTCACCCAGGTGATAGTCTGGTGGTAGCGGATGCCGGTGATCTCCCAGGCCCGCAGGAACGAGGCGGCCGTCGCCGACGCATGCCAGCAGTACCAGGCACCATCCTGGTTGACGTGGCCCTTGGCATTCAGGAACACGCGCTCCAGGAGCCCCTCGAACTGCTCGCGGTCCGCGAAATGATCCCACGCGTCGTGGTCGTGGTAGTCGCCGCTCCAGTCCCGATTCTGGCTGCCAGGCGCGCGGCCGCGGTCCTTGTCCCGCTGGTTCTGCGGATGGGCCGTGCCGTCGTACCCCACGCCGTAGGGCGGGTCGGTGGCGTACAGCTGCGCCTTCTGCCCGTCCATCAGCCGCTCGAGGACCGCCGGCTCGCCGCTGTCGCCGCAGACGAGCCGGTGGCGGCCCAGGACCCAGAGGTCACCCAGCTGGGTGATCGGCGTCTCGGGGGCCTCGGGGACCTCGTCCGGGTCGGTCGCGCCCTCGTTGGGCTTGAGGTCGGCCAACAGCGCACGGGTCTGTTCGGCCAGGTCGTCGAAGCGGAGCAGGTCGCTTAGCTCGGGCATGGCGGCGTTGATCTCGGCCAGGAGCTTGTGGAGGTCGGCCGTGAACTCGCCAGCGATGGCCGGGTTGTTCAGCGCGATGTTGAGGGCCTTCTCCTCGGTCTCGTCCAGGTCGACGACGACCACCTGGGTCTCCGTCTCGCCCATCCCCTGCAGCACCTTCAGGCGCTGGTGGCCGCCGACGACCTTGCCGGTGCGCTTGTTCCAGACGATGGGCTCGACCAGGCCGAACCGCTCGACGCTGTTGCGCAGGCCGGCCAGGGCGGTCGCGGAGATGGTCCTGGGGTTGTAGGGCGCGGGGTCCAGGTCGGCCAGGGTCTTGGTCTCGATCTGCAGGTTGGTGGGCATTGCAACGCTCCTTGGGGCGGGACCACTGTGGGGTTCCCAAGGCGCGTTGCAGGCGAGTTGGCACGGAAGAATTGAAGGCGGGTTTGCTAGTCGACCAGAGTATAGGGTAGAATCCTGGGAATCACAAGGAGGACCCGCTTTTGAACGAGCCCAGCCCCGAAGACAAACGTCTCGGCGAGATCATTGAAGCTTTCAACGACCTGCATCTCAAGTATGGCGCAGATGCCGATAGGTTTATTGACTACGGGGCAATGTTTCGCAGCCGACGAATCGTGGAGCATTGTCGGCGCTCAGTCGAGAATGGCATTTCCCGGCGCTATCTTCCCGGTTTTTCATTCAGAGATACTGATCACGCCCGCTGGCATTTCAACAATCGCGACAAGTTGCCGTTCTGGATCATGGATGTCGATTACGGCGAGGAATACTGGGATGAGAACTGGATTCGATCAATCTTTGTCCCGTCGTACAAGCACTACTGCTACGAGGTAGCGTACGCACTTCAACGATATGACCAAAGCACTGCAGAAGCGGTCAAGGAATTCGCGCGGGTCAAGGAAACTGGTGATAAGGCCGCCGTAAATAGGATTTCCCAGTTTCTGCTGTTTCGCCGGGCTGGCAGAAACCTACCACCTGGACCGATCAATGCCCCTGGCGGCTTGATGGCCATGAGTCCCTGGACGGAGCGCCTCACTAAGCTCTTTCCCGAAGAGGTTCTCCCGACTACTGATCGTTCATTGCGGCGCTGGCCCTTTCAAGCAGTGGAGGGGCGGAGAACACGAGCACGCCGCAAGCCGCCGTCTGGATGGTACATCGACTATTTGTGCTACTTCGGCGACATCCCATGCCCGGACGTACAAGACCCCGACGTTTGGTCGGAGAAATTCCATGACTACATTGAATCCTGGAAATGGGCCCCGATCGAAGGGTGCCCCGACCCCCAGCGCAAATCCATCTCTTTTAGGTCCGTCGCTTCTGCGGATCTCTGGAACGCCTCGGCCGTGAGGACACGGTACAAATACGACGACTGATTCCCCTGCTCCCGCCGGCCACGGACATTTCCCCGTAAGTCCGTAGTTACCGTTATATGGCAATAGGTTAGCGCGCCCCATCCACGTACAGTGTCGGCGTAGAACGCCTTTGACCTGTGTGGATGTTCATGCAAGGGGCACGAGCCGTGACGGAGCGCAATACGATCTCCAAGGAAACCCAAGAGGAGGCCCACCGGCTACTCAACCTCGGATATACCCCGCTTCCTGCAATCGCCGAGAAGAAGCGGCCACCGTTCTCTTGGAAGAAGTACCAGACGGCCCCTCCCACCCACGCGGAACTCGACGCCCTGTTTGATCGCGTCCCCTCGGCTACTGCACTGGGGCACATTCCCACGGGAATCGTCATTGTCGACCGAGACGTGCTGAAAGATGGCTCTCCCAATCCGTTTCCCGAAGACCCGGAGATGCGACGGGAGCTCCTCGCTGCGCCTACTGTGATCACCGCAGGGGGTGGTACGCAATCCTACTTCCGCCTTCCTCCGGGGATTACAGCTAAGAACTGGGTTGGAAAAGTAGCGGAGGGAGTCGACATTCGCACAACTGGCGGATTCGCAATGCTCCCGCCAACCGTAAGGAACGGCAAGTCGTATTCTTGGCAAGGCGGTCTCGTCTTGAACGTGCCGCCGGAAGGCCTCCCGCTGCTTCCCAGTTTCATCATCGAGCGATTTCCGAAGACTACTAGTAACGGTAAGGCCCAACCGATCTCGGATTCCGAAGTGATCCCTGAAGGCCGGCGCGATGACACCTTATTTCGATTGGCGTGCAGGTGGCGTGGCCAAGGCCACAGTGAATCCGAGATTCTGGCATTGGCGACCTTGCACAATGCTGAGCGCTGCGTACCAAGTCTCGACGATAGTCAAGTTCTGAAGATCGCGAAGAGCGCCGCGAAGTACGAGCCGAATCGCGCCCCTGAATCTACCGTCGACCACCCCGACCCCGGCCCTCTTCCGGACCGCCTGCTCACAATTCCGGGATTCATCGCGGACGTGATGGAAGTCACGCTGTCCACGGCGCCTCGGCCCAACCGACCACTCGCGTTTGCTGGTGCCCTGACCCTGCTTGCCACTCTGGCTGGGCGGAAGGTCAGAACCGAGAGCGACCTGCGCACTAACATCTACATGGTCGGCATCGGCCCGTCCGGCATCGGGAAGGACCATCCCCGCAAGATCAACAAGCAGATCATGTTTGAACTGGGGCTGGAGGACGCACTCATCGGATCGATCGCCTCAGGGCAGGCGCTCGAGGACGCTGTTGTCGATCAGCCTTCGTGCCTCGCTCTTACCGACGAGATCGATGAACTCCTTATGGCCATCCGCCGCGACAAGTCCGGCACCCGCCAGAATCTCCCCAAGGTTCTCATGGAGCTCTTTACATCAGCATCGGTGCTCTACCAAGCTCGAATCAAAGCGAACGCCGAGCGACGGCGAATCAACCAGCCCAACGTGTCGCTGTTTGGCACCGCTGTGCCCGAACGCTTCTACGAGTCGATTTCAGCGCGGATGATGGACGATGGATTCCTGGGACGCACCCTCATCGTGGAGGCGGGAGACTACGGCCGCCGCCAAATGGGCGGTCCCATTGTACTGTCGGACAGCGTGCTTCAGGCGGCCCGGTACTGGGTCGATGCGGCGAACTTCCCGAACTGGAGCAACGACTACCCGAGACCCCGGACCGTAACGTCCGACCGGGAAGCCACTGCCGTGCTTGAACAGGCTGCCGATGATTTCGACGAGGCCAGGAGCCGAGCGCACGCTGCCGGAGACAGTGCATCAGTCTCGATTTGGTCGCGCGCCTGGGAGCACGCCTCCAAAATCTCACTCCTCTACGCCATCAGCGAGAACCACGAATCTCCCGTGATCACCCGCAGCGCGGCCCTATGGGCAGTCGAGTTTGCCGGCCATCACGCACGCCGGCTGATCGCCACGGTCCATGGGCGGGTAGCCGAGAATGAGTTCCATGCTCTCCTGATCAAGGCCAAGACCAAGCTGGCGGCCGCCCCAAGCCGCACCATGACCAGGAGCAGGCTGCTAAAGAACATGCATGTCAGTGCCCGCGACTTGGACCAAGTCGTCACCGTGCTCAATGACAGCGGCGATATCGAGGTCGTCGACGGCGATCCAACTGCTCCCAACCAGCGGGGGGCTCGCTACAGGTTGGTGGCAGAATGAAAGCCCGAGGGTTCGCACGACGCACTTCCGTTCGCAGGCCCTGCGGAATCCGCGTGTGCGAAACGGCGAACTTCGGCGGGCAGGCGGAATCTTGGAAGTATAATAGGAATAGAGAGTTATTTCTTTCTTACCTCTCTTTCGCCAATTCGCACACCCTTCACGATTTCTATTTTTCGGACGTGTATTTGATCTCCCAACTCCCCGCGCGCGTTCGCGCGCGAATCTGCGAATCCTACCCGCGACAGCCTCGTGGCCAACGCTACCGATCTCAGCACGCGAGAACAGGCCCCCCGAGTGGAAAGGAACTCCGATGAACCGCGAGAAGCAGAATATCCCGATCACCGACGTGAGGGTCCGCTTGGTCGACAACGGCACCGACGCCCTCGTGGCCTGGGCGTCCTGCGTTGTCTCGGGCGCGATCAAGCTGGATAACATCGCCATCCGCCGCGGCTATGACGGCGGCTTGTTCCTCACGTACCCCAACAAGCGCACCGGCCCCGGCGACAAGAGCTATCCCTACTTCCACCCGGTATCCGCAGAAGCCGCGGAAGCCGTCCAGAACGCTGTCCTGGCTCGCCTGGCCGCCCTCGCCCGCGCGGCCGAGGCCGGCGCCGCGGGGGCTGAGTGACCCCTCCTGACGGCAGCAACGACCGTCTGGTCGCCGTCGCCGCCATCCTGGCGGCCGGCTATCTCCGCCTGCGCGCCCGGTCCAGCCGATATGCCAACAGCCCAGACCATCGGTCTAATATAACTCCCTGTCCCACAACTAATTGCCTTGCTGTCGGCGCACCCCGGAGGCATAGATGTGATGCGGCTACGGGAGCAACCCGTTCCGCAGAAAGGAGTTAGAGATGGCGACGACGACCAGCCAGGCCCTCTTCATCCACGACGGTGGCCAGATCGAATGCCCGGCCCACTTCGGGGCCTACGCAGCGGCCGAACTACGGCGGTCCCCCGGCTCCCGCCTCCTCCAGACCCCGCTGGGGACCTGGGAGCAGCTGAGCGCCGACGACCTCGAGGACCTGGCGGCAATGGGCGTGACGCCCGCGTGCGAGACGTGCGCGGCCCGAGAGCGCGCCTCCGGGAGGTCCCAGCGATGACCGCCCACGAGATCGCCGAAGCGCTGCAGGGGCTGGTGGCCACCTGCGACGATCCGCTCACTGAGTACCTCGCCGCCCCGGCCGAGGACGATGTCTGCGTGACCGATGCCGTCAGCTACGCCGAGGCCGGGGTGCTGACCCACGACGCCGGGTTCGTCCTGCGGATGACCGACCGGACGGAGTTCCAGATCACGGTGGTGAGAAGCCGCTGAAAGGAGACCGATCATGGCGACGAAGAAGGCAACGACGAAGAGGACCCGCGGCGCGAAGAAGACGACCCGGAAGACCGCTCCTAAGCGTTCCCGGGCGAAGGCGACGGGCCAGGCGGCCGCTCGCGACCCCCGGCTGCCCGCGGTGGGCACGGTGCTGACCCGCGAGTTCAAGGGCAAGACGGTCGAGGTGAAGGTCACCGAGGCCGGCTTCGAGTACGAGGACCAGACCTTCAAGTCCATCAGCGCCGTCGCCCGCCGGATCACAGGCTACATGGTGTCGGGCCCGGTCTTCTTCCGCCTCGACAAGCCCAGCGAGGCCGACTGATGGCCAGCATCGCCGCCCAGGTCGCCGCCCTGCAGACGATGACCATCGACCAGCTGCAGGCACGCTGGAAGGAGGTCTTCGGCGAGGAGACCCGGCAGCGGCACCGGCAGCATCTGATCAAGCGGCTGGCCCGGCAGATGCAGGACGACCGGCCGGGACTGACGGCCGAGGAGGAGGCCAAGGTGGACCGCTACCGGGCCATGCTGAAGCAGATGCCGCCCGAGAAGTGGTTCCCCGGGGCGCGCCACAACAGGCCAAAACGCCCGGCTTCGACCCCTAAAAGACGCTCGCTCATGCCCGGCTCCGTGCTCACCCGCGTGTGGGACGGCGCCGAGATCGCCGTCACCGTGCGCGAGGACGGGCGGTTCGACTACGCCGGGCGAACCTACCGCTCGCTGAGCGCGGTGGCCAAGGAGGTCACCGGGACCACCTGGAACGGCTGGCGCTTCTTCGGCCTGGCTCCAATAGGAGGAAAGCGATGAGCAATGACATCCAGTTCTACCAGACCCGCATGGGCAGGCAGTTCTACGAGGTGACGGTCCCGGAGCTGATCCGGCAGATCGCCCGCCTCAACGACCTGCTCGCCCTGGCGGTCGAGGTCAGCGTGACGAAGCCCGAGGACAAGACCGATGATCGCGCCCGTCAAGACTAAGACTGTCCGCTGCGCGGCGTACACGCGCAAAAGCACCGAGGAAGGGCTCCAGCAGGAGTTCAACACCCTGGACGCCCAGCGGGAATCCTGCGAGGCGTACGTCACCAGCCAGAAGGCCGAGGGCTGGGTCTGCCTGCCCGACCACTATGACGACGGCGGGTTCAGCGGCGGCACCCTCGAGCGCCCGGCCCTGGACCGACTCCTATCGGACATCGCCGCGGGCCAGGTCGACTGCGTGGTCGTCTACAAGGTCGACCGCCTGTCTCGCTCCCTATTGGACTTCTCCCGGCTGGTCGAGGTGTTCGACGCCCACGGCGTGAGCTTCGTGTCGGTCACCCAGCCGATCAACACGGCGGATTCGACCGGCCGGCTGATGCTCAACATCCTGCTCAGCTTCGCCCAGTTCGAGCGCGAAACCATCGCCGACCGCACGCGGGACAAGATGTCGGCCGCCCGCCGCCGCGGGAAATGGACCGGCGGCCTGCCCGTGCTCGGCTACGACATCCACCCCGACGGCGGCAGGCTCGTGGTCAACGAGGACGAAGCGCCCATGGTCCGGGAGATGTTCTCCCTCTATCAGACCCATCGCTCCCTCTCGAAGGTCGCCGCCGAGCTGCAGCGCCGGGGCTGGACGACCAAGTCCTGGACCACGCGGAAGGGAACCCACCGCCCGGGCGGCCCGTGGTCGAAGTCGACCCTCGCCCGGCACCTCGCCAACGTCACCTACGCCGGGATGGTCAACCACAAGGGACAGACCTACGACGGCGAACACGACCCCATCGTCCCCAAGCGACTGTTCGACGAGGTCCAGGAGATCCTGGCGGGCAACCTGACGACCGGGCGGCACAAGGCCCGCAATCGGTACGGCGCGCTGCTCCGGGGCCTTGTCCGTTGCCAGGCCTGCGGAACTGCTTACGTGGCAACGGCCGCGCGCAAGGGGAATACGGTATACAGGTACTACACCTGCTCGGGAGCCCAGAAGAACGGCTGGCACACCTGCCCGCGCCCCAGCCTGCCTGCCCAGAAACTCGAGCGGCTCGTGATCGACCAGATCCGGGTGATCGGCCAGGACCCGAAGCTGCAGGCGGAGACACTTCGGCAGGTGAGGCGCACGGCCAAGGAGCAGGGCGCCGCCCTGGCCGCCGAGGAGAAGTCGCTTAGGAAGAAGCTGGACGCGGCCAAGGTCGAGGAGGCTGGGCTGGTCAAGGCCCTGGGGCGCGGCGACGTGGCCCCTGCCGCCGTCTCCCTGCGCCTGGCCCAGCTGGAGGACGAGGCGTCCCGGCTCGCTACACGGCTCGCTGATATCGCCCAGGAGCGCGCTGCAGCGGCCGACGCGCCCCTGTGCCAGGAGGACCTGACCGCGGCCCTGGGGCTGTTCACGCCCGTCTGGGACGCCCTCTACCCGGCCGAGCGGGCCCGGATCATCGAGCTGCTGGTCGAGCGGGTCGAGGTCGACGGGGAGGCCGGGACGCTGGCCGTCACGTTCCACCCGACCGGGATCAAGGCACTGGCCCAGGAGGTGGCGGCATGCGAGTAGAAGTCCGGGTTGACTGGGGTCCGAAGGCCGGGAAACCGCGCCAGGACAACCCCCTAAACGACCTCGCGCCGCCGCGGTCTAGGGCCGACCGCCGCCTCTGGTACATCGCCGTAGGCCGGGAGATCGAGGCGAGGGTGGCTTCCGGGGAGCTTGCGTCCTACGCCGACGCCGCCCGGCGGTGCGGGGTTTCGAGGGCGAGACTCAGCCGCTTTCACTCCTGCCGACGCCTCCCGATTGACTAGTATGGAAGAATCTATTACGCTCTTCAAGTTCACATTAGAACACTATGAAAATAGAGTTGCCGCATTCGAATTCTCGGCGGAACAGTTTGGAGAACAGTAATGCGACCAATCTGGTCTACTACAATTCTGGCCTTGGTCTTGATTATCTTGCTATCTGCATGCAGCTCTAATGAACCGACTACTCCACCGGAGGATAATACGATTGACCCACCGCCCGTGGAGATCATTCCGGATCAAATATTCGACATGTCAATCACAAGGTCAACCATGTCTGTTGGCAATGGGTTGGAACTGATCAGGTACGATGTTGCAGTGAATGCTGTCCAGGTCGTTCGTCAGCTTCACCACTACCGGCTCGCCATCGGCTTTGACCATTCGCTGTTAACCTATAGCGGGTTTACTCCAAATGTGACGATCTTCGAATGCGAGAGCACCAGCCCAAGCGGCGCTGGCGACCCCGTTTTCGGTGATACCAGCTTCCAGTTGTTCCAAGACTTCATCAACGCTACTCAAACAATGCTCTACGATGCCCCGTCGGCCGACATCAGCGTACAGCCGGGAAACATCGGTGTTGGTGTCTATTCTATGCATCATGACCCCCGCATTGGAGATTCAACGTTCTTCCCCTGGACGTGCACCGGTGGGATTCTAACGCTGCACTTTGAATCGTCCACGGCGGTTAGCGAAGGCAGCGAAATCGCCCCATCTTTCACGTGGGCCACTCAGGCGTCTGATGTCAATCGGTGCATCTACACCGGCTACGCCGACTCGACAACGACCGCGCTTACAATCGATGGAGCTTCGGCCACCTACTTAGTGTCTCCTTGACACCCGTGGGAGGCGACAAACGCCTGCGGTTTGGCCTGATCGCGCAATTTTTGCCCGATACCTACACCGCCCTACGGTGCGGGGCATCGAGGGCAAGGGTGACCGAACTGACTCGTTGACTCACCTCTTCGAGTTGAGTTGATAACGCTGCCGAATAAATCTACGTGCTACCGGAAAATCGCCTTCAGCGCTCCCCAAGTAGTGTCATCTATTGGGACAACGCCGTCTCCCAATACCGCAACTTGCTCAACACTCCCGCCGACACCATATCCACAACGCACCCGGACTGTGATTGGCCCGACAAAGGGATCCCCAGACTCTCCGGGCTCGCTATATTCTGCCGATTCCCCGACGGTCAAGTTCTCGACCCGTGCCCTCCATTGATATCCGATGGCTGTCGAGGTCGGCGCGAATACGGAGACACGGAGACGGTCTCCATAGTTGTAGGGAATATCCCCAACAACAATCCCGAATGCAGTAGCCCGAACAGTTCCCGGGCTAACCATCCACATATAGATGCGTGTCGTTCCCGTATCATCGACGATTTCCAATGATCTCGATGAGGTCCAGCCGCCATACAACACATCTACCACAATGCCTTCAGCGACTCCCAGCGAAGCCACGGTAGCCGCTCCATTCGACCCCGCAGTCGTCCAGCGCGTGGGGAACAATATAGCATCGCGCATTATTTCCGCGTCTCCGGTAACCACCCAGTCCTCTTGACTGAACTCCCTACCACCAGCACCGAAAATGACATCCGCCGCAGCGCTCGTCGCCAATAACAAGATCGCAATAGTGAAGAAGACCTTCATTGCTGGCCTCCAAGTGTAGGCATAGGGAGTTAGCAGGGTTTTGATGGACGAACTCGTTGATAACTATAGCACAAATCATCGCCGCGCCACAATCCCCGCCCCACCTTCGAATCTCAGTACAGCGCTTCGACAAATACGATATGCCGCCCCTCCCATAACCAACTGTGGCTCTGTATTTTATGACGATGGCGGCTCCCCGGGCGCAGGAATTCTACGCCGACGCCGCCCGGCGTTGCGGGTGTCGATTGTGAATGCCAATCGTTTGACAAACCAAACGACACTCTAAATGCCCTCAAGCCCCATAGGTCTGGAGCTATCCTCCTCCGCAAGCATCATTAGATAGTGGCTCGGCCGCGTCAGGTTTACGACGAACCGTTGCAGCATTCCCGATAACATTCCTGATCGCCCGCGGGCCGTCCGAAACTCAAGCATCCGCCCGCCCCACTCTACAATATAGTCCCGACCCATTCGGCTAGCCGCCTGCCCCGTCGCTCTCTTCGACGACAGCGACATCTCAATACCAATTTGGTGTCCAAGGTCGATAAACATCGCTAGATCAAATATCACATATAAGGACAACTTCCGGGCGAGTATAAGGCTGAGGTGCTCTCGTGATATATCCCACATCGGAAATGGCCTCGCCCCAATCGAATACACCGCTGCCAGGAATACCTCATGGCTTCGGAACGCATTCTCTCCCCCGATTAGGTCGTCAATCATTGCCGCCGTCTTTAATTGATCCGGCGAAGCGCGTACGCGACTCATCGCCAGTCCATCAATTGCCGCATCTAATGCAGCTGTTTGAGCCTTCTCCGGGTTCTCAGAATAGGCGCATCCAAGGTGCATACATCCATCTACAGTTACTGCGCACGCACCTCCCGCAATACTTTCCCCACAAAGTCGCTCGACGACTAGGTCATAATTCCCAAGCGCATGTACTTTCCCCTCCAGCTCAATCTCCTCACCCGTACGAATGTCAGTACCGTGATCGCTTTCTATGACCTCCTTGACCTGCGCAAGCCGAATCTTCTGGCGCATGATTCGCTCGGCCTGCTTCTGGTATCGCTGATCCACTGACCTATCCGCTTGCATTCGCAATAGGTCCTCTGGTGTGGGCATGTATTCTTGCAGCGTTTCCAACAACATCGTGTTGATTCGTCCTGTCTTCAATTCGATCAATTCGAACTGAAACTGTCCGCCTCGCCGGTCGACACGCAAGACATCTGCTATATGAACGGACATTGTGGCATCCGCTACTAACGCGAAGGTAAGCCGATCTTCTTGATTCAATTTCTCAGCGGCAGCAAGCGCATTCATTAGCGTCGCCCGATCAACGTTTGGTGGACCTAGCAAGTACCACAGCCGCCGAAATACGTGGTCTTTGGTTTGAACGATTACGTATGCGACATAGTCCATCAGTTTTCGTAGCAGCGATTCGAAATAGAGACCGTGAGGATGCCCCAATTGCCCTCGCACCGCGCAGAGTTCTTCAATTGCCGACCTTTGCGCTTTTTCGTAGCCTCGATGGCAAGTTTTGATGAACCGTTCATGTTCTCTTGTTTGTAACTTGCCTGAGCCGGGAAGCGCACTGTTTCGCGCGCCATACGAACGCGCGGTGACCAACATTGTCATATACCGGTCAGCGAACCTGTCGAGTTCATCTGTCAAGATGTGCGCCTGCCCCAGTCTTGTAGTCACCTAAGGGGATAAATTGAAGGTTTTGTCAAGGTGCCGCGACTATGCCCGATATATTCCCCGCCCCGCCCTCTTGATCTTCCCGCTAGTCGAAATCGTCCGCCGCAGGACGAGTGGCGGGCGTGTAGCGGCCTCGATTTACCCTTCCGCACTCGGGTCCTCGTACCAGTTACCAGCCCCGTGTTCCTCGTCGTTTTCCTTCTCCCACTCTCGTTTCCGCTTGTGCTCTACGTGGCGGGCGTAGGCGATGAACGAAATCACAAACGCTATCGCGCCTATGGCAAGTTCCGGTGTGCCCCCGAGCCAATCTACGATGACTCCACGAGCGATCATCCAACACACCTGACCGGCGGCAACCCCAATACCAGCGACTAAGACACACGCTATCCAGAACTGCCAGTCAGCCTCGAGCCTGAACGCCGGAACGGCGACATCTTCGCCTTCGTCTGGCGTATCCGCCGCCCAATAGGCCTCGCCGTTTTGAATAAGTCTCTGGAGCTGAACGCAGAGCGCAGATCGCGGCGCACTAGGTGTCCGTCCGCAGGTATAGCAACCGTTTGAGGTTCCGGCTCCGCAAAACTCGCATCTATCTTCGCCAGCCACGAGCCCCTCCAACCGCGTATCGTCTATACCCGATAGATCCCTCGCGCAGCCCTTTTGATCTGATCGCTCGTCGAAATTGTCCGCCGCAGGACATTGTCGAAATTGGTCGCCTTGGTCTTGATCAGCTTCTTCTTCTGGATGGTGGCCAGGATGTCTTGAAACGCCATCTTCCCGCCGTTAGCCTTGATCACGTCGACGACGACGGATTCGATGGTGGGCGCGGGCTTGGCCGTACGGCGCTTCGTGGCGGCCGCTGTCGCCTTCTTGGGCCTACCCTTGGCCCCAGCCGCCTTCTTCGGCCGGCCGCGCTTGGGGGTGGCTGTGGCGGCCTTGGCGGCGGTATTCCGGGCGGGTCGCTTAGGAGCTTTCTTGGCCGCTTTCTTCCTGCCTGGCTTCTTCCTATTAGATGTCCCAGCACCCGCGCCGCGCAGCAGCACAGTCAGCTCCTTCTCAACGCGCGCGAGATCCTTCTGCAGCGCGGCCCGCTGGGATTCGAGGTCGTCGATCTTGGTCTTCGCGGCTAGCATCGCCTTCAACTCGGAGACGGTGAAATCGGCCGCGGTGGTCTTCGTTCGCTTTGCCATAGGGCCTCCCTGCAGGACAATGAATGTGAATCGTATCCCGTGCGTCAGGATATCCGAACCTGCGACCCGACGCATTCTACGGCCGCCGCCTCTTCCCCTTCCACTTCGTGGGGTCTGAATATGCCCGCTGGTAGGCAGACCCCCTCGCCAATACCGGAACAACTCGTTCAATTACCGATGGTTCACCCTGGCCCGGGAAGTCAAAGAGGCGGTAAACTACGCGTAGCAGTGCAACCGTGTCGACGAGCGCCTCCATAGTCATGTAGCCGGTGGCGCGCATACTGTGAACCATATGATCCATCTTGTAAAGGCAGTCGTAACTGTACTCATAGTTGTCCAACAGCACCGTCTCGCCAGAATCAAACGTGAGACTGCAGTCGAACTGGTTTAGATACGCAGACAGGCGGAAGCCGCCTCCGACTGTGTGGACCATGATGAAGCTGCGCAGGTGGACTGCTACAGACCCATCCTTGCGCCGGTACAAGCGCACAGTGGTGTCGGCCAAATCTAAATTCATCGCCGCCCCATCAATCGCTCACAGCCCACTCGTCCGCCAGCATCGCCTTTAGTTCGGAGATGGTGAGGTCGGCGAGGGTGGCGACTGATTGCGTAGCCATGGACAACCTCAATTAACGGGCCCTTCACAATTGCGGAGCCCCCCAATCAAGTCCAGGTACTTCCTGTAACCTACCGTAGCGCAACTCTAGTCGTTTCCAGACAACTTGCACAGTCCTTCCTCATTGACAACGAGCTTGGACCGCTCCCGGAGCAGGATCATGCGTATCTCCCGTTCATATGCCTGTTCCTCCTCATGGCGCCGACGCAGCTCCAACGCGCCCGGATCAGAAGATGTGTGTAGGTCGAGGCCGGAGATCTGCCATGAATGCGGCGGGAAGCTCTCGTCCGGCACACCTCCGTGGATTCCGTTCTTGTAGTAGCAGAAGAGCTGGCACTGTGTGAACCCCATGATTGCATAAATCCGAGCATTCGAAAGGGCTGAAAAGGTTGAAAGACGGCTTCAGACATGGGATTATGGGAGTGCGAAGTCACCAAATTCCCTGTCAAAGGAAGCCGTCTTTCATGAGATCCAGTAAAGCACAGATCCTCAGCCATGTCCACGCCGTTCCGACGATCCGTTTCACCGATCAGACCCTGACTTCGGCCAGCGGCCTGGTGCTGTTCCAGGTCCTTTTCGACCGCCTGGATCTGCGGGATCGGGTCCGTCACGCCTGCCGTCGCGCCCGCGGCGCCGGCGACTTCAAGCTGCCCGAACTGTTCCTGACCCTGGTCATCCACATCATCCTCGGCTACCGCGAGTTGGACGACGTGAGGTTCTACAATGACGACCCGCTGGTGTTGCGCGTGCTGGGGTTGCGCCGCTTGCCTTCGACCGCCACGCTCAGCCGTCGCCTGCGGTCGGTCGACCTGGCGACGATCGCCAACTTGCAGGAGATGAACCGCACGCTGATCCTTGACCGCCTGGCCGCCGAGAAGCTGCGGAGAGTGACGCTCGACTTCGACGGCAGCGTGGTGTCGACCCGCCGTCACGCCGAAGGCACGGCCGTGGGCTTCAACCGCAAGCGGAAGGGTGAGCGAAGCTACTATCCGTTGCTGTGCACGGTGGCTCAGACGGGCCAGGTGTTCGATGCGTTGCCGCGGTCGGGGAACGTGCACGACTCCAACGGCTCGCACGAGTTCATCACGGCCTCGGTCATGGCCGTGGATCGTCGGTTACCCGGAGGGGTGATCGAATGCCGCCTGGATAGCGCGTTTTTCAGCGAGAAAACGGCCCTTCTGCTCGACGAATTGCAGGTCGAGTACACGATCAGCGTCCCGTTCGAGCGGTTGCCGGAGCTGAAGGGGATGATCGAGCAGCGGGAGCGTTGGCGCCGGATCGACGAGGTCTGGTCCTGCTTCGAGGCGGTGTGGAAGCCGAAGGACTGGCTGCAG
>JACZKN010000386.1 GCA_014859985.1 Candidatus Krumholzibacteriia bacterium
TCCTGGCCGAGCCGCCCGCCGCGCCCGCCGTGCCGGCCGCGCCCGCGGGGGGCTTCGTACCCCTGCCTACGCCCCTGATCGACGACCTGGTCGCGCAGGTGCAGGCCGCCGACCTGGTGGCCGAGGTCGAGTGGATCGTCTCGCTGGGGGTGCGGTACTCGACACTGCCGGCGATCGGCGCGGTGGCGGACAGCCTGGAAGCCCGGCTGGCCTCGTACGGCCTGGCCGCGGAGCAGCACATGTTCCCCATGGGCTCGCAGGGCACGCTCTCGGTACCCAACGTGGTGGCGACCCAGACCGGGCTTGTGCAGCCGGATTCGGTGTACGTGATCTGCGCCCACTACGACGCCACCAGCGAGAACCCTGTCACAGCAGGTACGCCGGGCGCCGACGACAACGCCTCGGGCACCGCCGCGGTGCTGACGGCGGCGCGGTTGCTTTCGGGGCTGGCGCTGGACTACACCGTCAAGTACGTGCTCTTCGCCGGCGAGGAGCAGGGACTGGTCGGCAGCGGCCACTGGGTGGCGGACATGGCCGCAGACGGCCTGGCCATCAAGGGCGCCCTGAATTTCGACATGATCGCCTGGTGGGAGGAGGGCGCGCCGTTCGACCTGGAGATCGAGACCAACAACGCCTCGCGCTGGCTGGCCGACACGATCTGCTGGGCCGCCGACACCTACACGACCATGCCCTACGAGCTGCACGTGGACGACGGCGCCTGGTGGGGCGATTTCTACTCCTTCTGGCAGCACGGCTACGCCGCGGTGAACCACGAGGAGGCCTGGGACTGGGGCGATCCCGACTTCAACCCCTACTACCACACCACGCAGGACACGCCGGACAAGCTCTCGCCGGAGTTCTTCGCCGGCAGCGTGCGCATCGGCGTGGCGTCGCTGGCGGTGCTGGCCGGGGTGTCCGACCCTTCGGCCGTACCCGGAGCGCCGGATGCCGGGTCTTCCCTCACGGCCGGGCCCAATCCCTTCAACGGACGGGTGGTGCTGCACCTGGCGGCCGACCTGCCGGACGGGCCCCGGACGGTGCGCATCTACGACCTGCGCGGCCGGCGCGTGGG
>JACZKN010000387.1 GCA_014859985.1 Candidatus Krumholzibacteriia bacterium
GCTCGCGCTCCTGCCGGCCGGCTGCAGCGACCGGGGCGCCGACCCGGCCGATCCCGGCGGCGGCGGACCGGTGGCGGTCTCCTACGCCGCGGACGTGCAGCCCATCTGGAACGCCAGCTGCGTGGGCTGCCACGGGGGCACGGCCGGCCTCGAACTGGCCGCGCCCGGCAGCCGCGCCGCCCTCGTGGGGGTGGCCTCCACCAACTGGCCGGGACAGAGGGTCGTGCCCGGCGACCCCGACGCCTCGGTCCTCTACCGCAAACTGACCGGAGACGGCGGCGTGGGCGACCGCATGCCCCAGGGCGGGGCCCTGGACGCGGCCGACATCGAGACCGTGCGCCGCTGGATCGCCGAAGGAGCGCACGACAACTGAACCGACCGGGCGGCCGTGGCCGCCCTTCTCACCGGCGCCCGGTGCGCCGAGCCAAGGAGCTTCGCCCATGAAACGACCGATTCCGATCCTCGCGGCCGCGGTGGCGATGACCGCCTGCGCCGCCCAGGCCTTCGCCTTCTCGAGCGGCCCGCCCAACCGCCGCACCAACGCTCCCGGCGAGACCAACTGTACAGCCTGCCACGCCTCTTTTCCCCTGAACTCGGGGTTGGGCAGCCTGACCGTCGGCGGCGTGCCGGCGGCCTACGAGCCCGGCGCGGCCTACGACGTGACCATCACCCTGGCCGACCCCAACGCCCAGCGCTGGGGCTTCGAGTTCACGGTCCTGGGCGCGGACACCAACAGCATCGGCACGCTGGTCGTGCTGGACGCGGACGTGCAGCTGTCGACGACCCTGGGCCGGACCTACGCCAAGCACACGTCGGTCGGCACGCACCCCGGCACGGCCGTCGCCCACACCTGGACCGTGCGCTGGACCGCGCCGCCGGTCGGCGCCGGCGACGCCACCCTCTACGTGGCGGGCAACGCAGCCAACGGCAACCTCAACGCCACCGGCGACCGGATCTACGCCGCCAGCACCAGGTGGACCGAGGGCGGCCTTTCGGCGGTGCCGGATGCGGCGATGGCGCACCTGGGCGACAACTACCCCAACCCCTTCAACCCGCGCACCACCATCCGCTACGCGCTGGAGGAAGCGGCACCGGTGCGCCTGACCGTCTACGGCGTGGACGGCCGCCTGGTGCGGCGCCTGGAGGACGGCCGCCGCGAGGCGGGCGAGCACCGCGTGGCCTGGGACGGCCTGGACACGGCGGGCCGCGCCGTGCCATCGGGCACCTACCTGTACCGCCTGGAGGCGGGACCGGTGCGCGAGACCCGCACCATGACCCTGCTGCGCTGACAGGGAGCCGAGCGAAGCGCGGCGGCGGCGGTGAACAACCGCCGCCGCTTTCGTGTATGATGGTCCGGACCCCGACGCGACGGAGGAGACACGACCATGACCGCGAAGCCGCAACTGACCCTCTACGAGGAGATCCTCCTCTTGGCCCTGGACGACGCCAAGGGCACCACCGCCGTGGGCAGCATGCACGCCAACGCCATGGGCGGGGCCATCCTGGCCGAGCTCGTGCTGCTGGGTGCCGTGACCGTCGGCGCCGACAAGAAGACGCTGGTGGATGCGCGGCCGGACGCGCGGGCGGACGATCCGATCCTGGCCGAATGCCTGGCCCTGGTGCAGGAGGCCAAGCGCCGCCGCAAGGCCAGCGACTGGGTGCTGAAGTTCGCCGGACGCAAGGATCTGAGGAACCGCGCGGCCCGCGGCCTGGTGGCCAAGGGCGTACTGCGCGAAGGCCAGGACAAGGTGCTGGGCCTGTTCCCGCGGGTCATCTTCCCGGCGCGGCAGCCCGGGCCCGAGCAGGAGCTGGTCAAACGCCTGCACCACGCCGTGTTCACGGCCTCGACCCAGGTGGACGAGCGCACCGTGGTGGTGGTGGTGATCGCCCACGCCACCGGCCTGCTGGCCGGGGTCCTGGACAAGAAGAGACTGAAGGAACGCAAGGAGCGCCTGAAGAAGCTGGCCGCGGGCCACGCCGCCGGCGCGGCCACCCGCGAAGCGGTCGCCGCCGTGCAGGCGGCGGTGATGGTCGCCACCATCGCGGCGACCACGGCCGCGACCACGGCCGCGACCAGCTGAGCTACAGCCCGCCCAGGTCCAGGGCCTGCCACAGGTACCACGAGGCCAGCGAACGCCAGGGACGCCAGCGCTCGCCCAGCCCGGCCAGCTGCGCGGGGGTGACCCGCTCCAGGCCGTAGGCCCGGGCCGCGGCGTTCTGCAGGCCCACGTCGTCCACCGGCAGCACGTCCAGGCGGCCCAGGTGGAAGATCAGGTGCATCTGCGCCGACCAGCGGCCGATCCCCTTGACCTCGGTCAGCGCCGCGACGACCGCCTCGTCGTCCAGCCCGGGCAGCCGCGCCAGCCGCAGGCGGCCGTCGGACACCCGCGCCGCCAGGTCCTTCACGTAGGTGACCTTGGCGTTCGACAGGCCCGCCGCGCGCAGCACCGGGTCGGGGGTGGCCAGGATCTCGGCCGGGCGGGGGAAGCGCCCGCCGGGGGTGAGGG
>JACZKN010000388.1 GCA_014859985.1 Candidatus Krumholzibacteriia bacterium
GCGGTGCCGACCCGGCCGCCGCCAGCAGGACGGCCGCGGCCGTGGGGTCGGTGCCGTCCAGCACTGCCGGCAGCACCTCCAGGGCCACCCCGTAGCTGGCCGAGGGGCTCCACAGGCACCAGCCGGTGGCCCCGGCCGCCATGGCGGCGGCCATCTGGGTGGCCACGTAGCGGCCGTCGTATTCGCTGACCATGTAGGGGAAGGCCTGCAGCCAGGGCCGGACCTCGGCCTGGCCGTCCACCAGGCGCAGGAAACGCCGGGTCCCCTCGCCCACGAAGTACGCGGGGTCGTCCCCCGGCCGGCGCCGGCCCTCGAAGCCCGGGGCGAAGTGCGACGGATAGATCATGGGGCAGACCACGTCCACCAGGGCGGCGATGGTGGGCACGTGCTGGCCCGTCAGCGCCAGGTCCTCCACCCGGTCCCACGCCATGATGCCGAACAGGTCGGTGGAGATGCGCACGCCGTGTCCGTCGAGGGAATCGCGGGCCGCGGCCAGGAAGCCGGCGATCACCGCGCGCCGTCGGGCGGCGGTCCCGGCCAGGTCGCCGGACCAGTCGCCCCGCCAGCCGTTGGTGGGAAAGCGCACGTAGTCGAACTGGATCTCGTCGACCCCGGCCCGCGCCAGCTCCACCGCCAGCGACAGCAGGTAATCGCGGACCCGCGGGTGCGCGGGATCGATCCAGGCGCAGTCCCGCTCGGACCAGGCCGCACCGGCGGGATCCTGCAGGGCCAGCTCCGGGTGCAGCCGCCCCAGTTCCCCGTCCAGGAACAGGGCCAGCCGCGCGATCACGTACAGCCCGCGCCCGCGGAAGCGCTCCATCATGTCGGCCAGGGAGGGGATCATCGGCGCCGAGCGGCCCGCACCCGGCGAGGCCAGGGGATGGGCGCTGCGGTAGGAAACCGCCCCGTCGATGTCCTTGGCGTCGAAGACCACGGCGTTGCCCCCGGCGGCGATGAAGGCGTCCACCCGCTCGAACACCGAGGACGAGGCGCACGCCGGCCCGGTCAGGTAGATGCCCCGGACCTCGGCGCCGCCGGCGACGGTTTCGTCCACCCGCGCGCCGCCTGCGGCCGCCAGGACCGGGATGCGCAGCCGTTGGCCCACCCGCAGGAAGTTCGACTGCAGGCCGTTGGTCCGGCGGATGTCCGTCAGCATGTCCGTCAGGGAATAGTGGTTCGTCCGGCTCCGGTGCAGACCGCAGATCTTGACGAGCGAGTCGCCATCCTGGACGGTATAGTCGATGGTGTCGGGATCGGCCTGGCCCGCCCAGGCTGCCCCGCCCGCGAGCAGCAGGATCAACGCGAATGTCGTTGCTTTCTGCATGGCTGATCCCGTCGATGTTCGCCCCGGGCGCTTGTTTGCAAGGGATTTGTTCTCCCTGCCGGTCCCGTGCAAGGCGCGGACCCGCCGCATGGGGAACCGCAACGCCAGCGAGGGAGCCGCCGGACATGAAATGGAAGCGGGGCAGGATGACCGTGGCGGCGGCCGTCGTCACGGCGGGGTTCGCCGCGGCCCTGGCCGGTTGCGGGGGCGACGCGCGGCGCGGCTCCCCGCCTTTCCTGGCCTTCGCCTGCGAGCAGGAGCAGCGCTTCTTCGCCGCCTTCGCAGGTCCGGACACGGCCCACCTCGTGACGGGCGACGGGATCCACACGCTGGTGCGCATCGAGGCCGCCTCGGGCGCCCGCTACGCCGGGGGCGCCGACACCCTGTGGACCAAGGGCCAGGAGGTTCTGCTGATCCGGGGCGGGCGCGCGCTGCGGGGCTGCGCGCCCAGCGGCCGCCAGCGGGTGCTGGCGGACCTGTGGCGCGACGGCGCGCTGTTCACGGCCGCCGGCAACGAGCCCTACTGGGCCCTGACCGCCTGGCCGGATTCGCTGGTGCTGGTGCTGGACCTGGGCGCGACCCGGCTGCGCCATGCGCTGGCGCCGGATACGCCGTGGACGGGCGCGGGCACCGGCTGGTCCGACGCGGCGGCCGGCATCGCGGTGAGCACCGAACCGGGCCCCTGCCTGGACACCATGAGCGGCGCGCCCAGCCCCTGGCAGGTGACGGTCCGCTGGCAGGAGCGGGAGTTCAGGGGCTGCGGGCTGGCCCTGGGCCCGCGGTTCTGAGCACCGCCCAGCCGCCTTCCGGCGCCGGCACCACAAAGACGCAAGACGCGCCGGGCCAGCGGGCCACGAAGGCGGCGCCGTCCCGGGGCCCGAGCACGAACGCGGCGGTGGCCAGGGCGTCGGCCAGCTCGCCGCTCGGCGCCACCACCGTGACGCTGCCCTCCGCGGGCACGGGCAGGCCCCGGCGCGGATCCAGGATGTGCCCCCAGCGCCCCTCGCCGTCCTCCACGTACCGCTCGTACTGGCCCGAGGTGGCGACCGCGCCGCCGGTGACCGTCACGGTCGCCACCACCGCCTGCGGATCGTCCGGGGCGACGATGCCCACCTCGCCGGGTCCGGCGCCGAAGACCAGCAGGTTGCCCCCCAGATCCAGCAGTCCGGCCGTGGCGCCGGCCGCGGTCATCGCCGCCCGGGCCGCATCCAGGGCGTGGCCCTTGGCGATGCCGCCCAGGTCCAGCGCCACCCCGGGCCGGGCGAACGCGATGGTCGCCAGGGAGGTGTCGACCCGGACGAGGTGGTGGCCGGTCACGGCCCGGGCCGCGGCCAGG
>JACZKN010000389.1 GCA_014859985.1 Candidatus Krumholzibacteriia bacterium
GTTCGGCCGGCAGCAGGGCGTGCCGGGGCGCCTGTTCCAGCAGCAGCACCGCGGCCAGGGGCGCGCTGCCCTCGCTCTTGCCGGTGAAGAAGGCGTTGAACGGCGTCCCCACCAGGGTCGCGCCCGCGCCGTCCCACTCGACCAGGTTCATCTCGTCGTTGAGCACGGCGTGGCCGCGGCTCAGCTCCGCCACGGTGGACTTGCCCGCCCCCGACGGGCCCACGAAGAGGTAGCCGCGCCCGTCGCGCACCACGCCCGCCGCGTGCACCAGGGCCGCCGGATAGGCGGTGCGGTGCGCCGCCGAGTGGAACATCTGGTAGATCAGCTGCTCGAAGACGCGCATCATCTGCCCGCGCAGCAGGGTCGAGCGCACCGTCAGCGCGCCGTGGCCGGTCGTCTCGTCCCAGCGGCCGTGGATCAGGCCCCCGTCGATGTCGAAGCGGCCGCCGGTGACCGTCTTGGTCAGCAGCAGGCTGTTGGGCACCGGGCAGGGGTGCGGGTCCGCGGCGATGGCCACGTCGACGCTGATGGTCGCCGGCCCGGGGTCCGGCGGCCGCCCGAAGTAGTGGGCCAAAAAGCCGGCGAAGCCGGCCTCCGGGCTCGTCAGCCCGATCACGACGCGGCCCAGGCGCAGGCGGTAGGGCTCGTGGTCCTGTGCGGTCATGATCGGCGACCTCTGCGAACGGGGTGACGCTGGCGGCCCTGCGCCCTTATCCTAGCACACGTCGCGGGTCGACGCCCGAGCCTTGAGTGGCGCCGCCCCCTGTGGGATACTGCCGCACCGGCGCACGGACGGGCCGTCCGCCGGCGCCGCCGAGGACCCGATGCCCCGACCGCCCCGCCCCGAACGCGTCCCGCCGAAGATCTGGCGCTACGAGCTGCCGGGGGGTTGGGTCGTGCTGGCCGGCCGCACGGACCAGGACAACGACCGCCTGTCGATCCGCCTGGCCAAGCCGAACGACTGGTGGTTCCACGTGCGCGGCCTGCCCGGCAGCCACGTGGTGCTGCAGGTGCCGGCGGGCGAGGAGCCCGACAACGAGACCGTCAAGGCGGCCGCGGCTGTCGCCGCCTGGCACAGCCGCAAGCGCGAGGCGAAGGAGGTGGCCGTCTCGGCCACCCGCGCCCGCTACGTGACCAAGCCCCGGGGCGCGCAGCCGGGGACCGTGGAGATCCGCAAGGAGAAGGTGCTGAAGGTGCGGCCGGCCTTGCCGGGGCCGCCCACGGGCGCCGGAGGTGATTGATGCAGGCGATCCGCGACTTCAGCGAACGCTACGCCGACCAGTGGTTCTTCGCGCCGTTGCTGCTGCTGCTGGGCACGGTGCTCCTGGTGGCGGCGCTGCGCCTGGTGGTCATGCCGCTCCTGCGCCGGGTCACCCGGCGGACCCGGGGCACCACCGACGACCAGGTGCTGGCGCGCCTCGGCCCGGCCCTGTACCTGACCGTCCTGGTGCTGGGGCTCGAATGGGCGGGGGTGTTGGCCCTGAAGCCCGCGTCGCCCGTGTGGTTGCACCGGGTGGCGGCGACGCTCATCATCATGGTCTGGGCGCGCTTCGCCCTGCAGGCCGGCGGCATCGTCTTCCGCGCGGTGCACGGCGGCGCCGACCGCTACCGCTGGGTCCACGCCCGTTCGCTGCCCCTGTTCCAGTTCGCGTACAAGGTGGTGCTGGTGGCCGTGGGCGTGTCCGCCCTGATGACGGCCTGGAGCGTGGACCTGACCGGCTGGCTGGCTTCGGCGGGGGTGGCCGGCCTGGCGGTCGGCTTCGCCGCCAAGGACACCCTGGCCAACTTCATCGCCGGCGTGGTCATCCTCATGGACGCCCCCTACAAGGTGGGCGACGTGATCATCATCGACGACGTGACCCGGGGCGAGGTCAGCGAGATCGGGATGCGCTCGACGCGGCTGTTGACCGTGGACAACGTCGAGGTCACGGTCCCCAACGCCGTGATCGGCAACGCCAAGATCGTCAACGAGAGCAGCGGGCCCACCCTGCAGATGCGGGTCAGGGCGAACGTGGGCGTGGCCTACGGCAGCGACATCGACCAGGTGCGGGCCGTCCTCGCCGACGCGGCGCGCGACCTGCCCCACGTGGAGCCGCAGGAGGAACCGGTGGTGCGGTTCACGGGCTTCGGGGAGTCGAGCCTGGACTTCCTGGTGCTGGTGCTGGCGGACCATCCGCGTTTTCGCCCGGCGGTCAGCGACGAACTGAACACCCGCATCTACAAGGCCCTCGGCGCCGCCGGGATCGCCATCCCGTTCCCGCAGCGGGATCTGCACGTCAAGCAGTGGCCGGCGCCGCCCCCGGACCCGGCGGCGGGGGCGCCGTCCTGATGAGCCCCGCCTGACGAACCCCGCCTGACGAACCCCCTTGCCCGGACCCGCTCCCCGGTATAGGGTGGGGGGGCGGGCCCCGCGCCCCGCGGCCCGCCGGAAGGGGGACGGCCGTGTGGGACCTCAAGGAATACCGCTTCGCCTCGTCCCCCGCCGAAGCCGTCGCCCTGCTGCGCCGGGGGCCCGGCCGCGGCGCCTACATCGCCGGCGGTACCGACCTGCTGCGCACGCGCCCGGACTGCGACTTCGTCGTCGACATCAACCACGCCGGCATCGCCGCCATCGACCGGCACCCGGACGGCGACCTGTTCCTGGGGGCGGCGGCCACGGTGCTCGACGCCGCCCGGGACGGGCGGGTCCGCGGCTTCGCCGGCGCGGCGC
>JACZKN010000048.1 GCA_014859985.1 Candidatus Krumholzibacteriia bacterium
CCGCACCAGCGAGTGGCTGGCCAGCGGCGGCGGTTCCGGGCGTTCCGGACCGGTGGGCGAGCCCCGCGGGCTGGGGAACCTGGCCCCCGCTGCCGCCGAGGCCGGCCGGGTGGTGCTCTACCCGAACCCCGTGACCGGAGACGGGGTCACCGTGCGCCTGGCCGGTCCCACCGACGGCACGGCGCGGCTGACCCTCTACAACCTGCAGGGGGAAACCCTGGCCGACGCGACCTTCGCCGTCACCGGCGGCCTGGTCGCCGAACACACCGTCGACCTGACGGGCGTCGCCTCGGGCCTGTACGTCTGCCGGCTGCAGTGGCCCGGCGCCGGCGGGGCCCGCGAGACCCGGACCATGACCCTGGCGGTCGAGCGTTGACCGCCGCCATGCTGGAGGACACGATGACCAAGCCGACGCTCGTCTTCGCCGCCGTGCTGACGGTCCTGCTCGCCGCCGCCGCCGGCGCCCACGCGGACACCGCCGCCCTGTCCCGCGCTTCCTGGCTGCTGGAGCGAGCCGAGGGTGCGGGACCTTTGGACACCCGCCTGTTCCAGGGTGAGATCGGCGGTTCGCCGCGGGCCGCGGCCGACGAGCCCACGGGGACCGGGGGCAGCGTCGCCCTGAAGGTGCTGGCTTCGGCGGTGCTGCCGGGTGCCGGGGAGGCGCTCTCGGGCCACAAGCGCGGGTACCTGATGATGGCGGTGGACGTCTTCGCCTGGACCCGGGTGGCCAAGTACGACGGCGACGGCGACGACCTCAGCGACGCCTATTATGCCTTCGCCGATCTCCACTACACCGACCAGAAGCTGTGGAAGGCCTACGCCAGCGGGCTGCTGCCCAACGACCCGGACTACAACGAGCTCTTCGGCGAGGGCTCCTACTACTTCCCGGGGGTGGGCGACATGAACAACGTGAACGACCTGGACAACCTTTCGCTCTACGTGAGCAAGGAGGACGACCGGCGCGAGTACTACGAGAATCTCGGCAAGTGGGACCAGTTCATCTTCGGCTGGGACGACTACCTGAACCCCCGGGCCCACGCCGCCGATTTCGGCTACACGCCGGCCGACCCCACCAACGCCATCAGCGACCTGCGCCAGCCCTGGGTCTCGCTGAACCGCGAGATCTACCGGGACATGCGCGCGGACGCCAACGACGCCTACGCCAAGCGCGACCGCTGGCTATACGTGAACATCGGCCTGCGGGTGTTCTCGGTGTTCCAGACCGCCTGGCTGAACGGCCTGCTGGGCGGCGACGACGACGGCATGGCGGTCCTGGGGCACGAGGTGAAGGTGGCCGCGACGCCGACCGGCCCGTACAGCGGCACCGTGCACGCGGCCCTGTCCTTCTGAACGGCGACGACGCTCCAACCCCTGGCGACGGCGGGAGGCCTGATGTGAAACGAACGATGCGAAGCGGCCTGGCCACGGCGGCCGTCCTGGCGGCGGTGCTGGCCGGGCCGGGCCCGGCCACCGCCGGCGACGACCCCGGGTTCCTGCGGACCGAGCGCGAGGTCACCGGCGGCTTCCTTTCCGGCTCGTGGCGCAACCTCGACCTGGGCCGGACCGGGGCGTTCCAGCAGATCGGCGGCCAGGGCCTCGGCCGCAGGCAGCCCGAAGTGGGCGGCGGCGGGGCCAGTGACCGCCCGGACGACGAGGCGGACGCCGGGCCGTCGGTCACCGGCGAGAAGGTCAAGGCGGGCGCCCTCTCGCTGGTCCTGCCGGGCGCGGGCCAGTTCTACAACGGTGACCGCAAGAAGGCCTACCTCATGGCCGGCATCGAGGCGGGCATCTGGACCGCCTGGTTCGTGTTCGACCGCCAGGGCGACAACCGCATGGAATCGTCCCGGGAATACGCCGGCATCTACGCCGGCACCGCGGGCGGCCACCCCGACAGCTACTGGCAGGCGGTGGGCAAGTACCTGGACAGCGACCAGTACGAGGACTTCCTGCGCCGTGAGGCCCGGGCCACCGGTGAGACGTTGCCGCCGCCTCTGCCCGCGGCCGACACCTGGCAGTGGGTCAACGACGACCGCAAGTACAACTACCAGGTGCTGCGCGCGGACGCCAACAGCGCCTACGACCGGCGGGACTTCATGATCCTCTTCGCGGTGGTCAACCGCGCCGTCTCGATCTTCGATGCCGTCATCGGCGCCGGCGACAAGCCCGGCACCCTCGAGACCGAGGTCCTGGGCCTGGACCTGAGCCTGAAGGTGGTGCCTTCCTGGCGGGATCCGGGGGCGCGCTGCTCGTTCGCCCGGAGCTTCTGATGGCGGGCCGCGGCCACGCCCTGCTCCTGGTCGCGGCCGTGCTGCTGGCCGGCTGCGCCCCGGCTCCGGGCACGGGCGCCGCGACGCCGGCGGGCGGATCCGGCACGGGGACGGCCCCGCGGCCGGGGACCACGGTGGTGGCCCTGGAGTTCCTGCGGGCCTGGGAGAACCTGCCGACGGAGGCCTACTTCCCCCTGGACGGCCTGGCCGGCTGCACCTGGACCGACGACGGCACCCTGATCGTCTGCGACGAGCAGCGGGGCAAGGTCTGGGGCCTGGACCCGGGCAACCTGCGCTGGTACGAGTTCGATTTCCCCGGCGTGCGCCCCTACCGCCCCGTCGATGCGACCGTGGACGGCTTCAAGGTGCTGGTCCTGGACACGGGCAGCAACGCGGTCTACCGCTTCGATCTGGGCGGCGCCTACCGCGACCAGGTGCTGGATGTGCGCCACATCGATCCGGCGGTGCGGTCCCAGGCCTCGGCCTTCGCCCTGGACCGCGACGGCCGCATGGTGATCACCGACACCAGCGAGCAGCAGGTGATGATCCTGGACACGTTCCTGGACCTGACCATGAGCGTGGGCGGTCCCGGCGCCGGCAGCGACCAGTTGCGCGACCCCAGCGGCCTGGCCTTTTTGCCCGACGGCAGTTTCGTCGTGGCCGACCGGGCCAACCGGCGGCTGTCCGTCTACGGCCGCCTGGGCTTCTTCGAGCGCACGGTCGGCGGCGAGTTCGTCAAGGACAATCCCTTCGTCGCCCCCCAGGGCCTGGCCAGCGACCGGGTCGGCAACCTCTTCGTGGCGGACATGGGCAGCGGCGAGATCCACGTCATGGACCGCCGCCTGCGCCTGCTCTTCTCGGCCGGCCCGGACTTCGGACTGCAGGCCATGCCCAAGGTGCCGGTGGACGTGGCGGTCGGTCCCGGCGACCTGCTGGCGGTCACCGACCGGGCCCGCCAGGCCGTCCTCGTCTATCGCATCGTCTACGAATAATGGGTGCGCGGCCGGGGCGGGACCATGGGCTCCTGCTGCTGGCGCTGGCCGCCTGCCTGGGCGCCGCGCCTGCGCGCGGGCAGGAGTCCGCGCCTGCCGACACGTCCGCCACCACGGCGGGCCTGCTCACCGAACGGGAGTTCCATCTGGTGCCCGGGGGCGACCTGCCCCTGCAGCTGGCCCACGGCTTCGTCGACGCGGCCTCGGTCAAGGTGATCGTCGACGGCCGGCCCTGGCTGGCGGACGCCGACTTCAAGGTGCGGGCGCGCACCGGCACGGTGGTGCCGCTG
>JACZKN010000390.1 GCA_014859985.1 Candidatus Krumholzibacteriia bacterium
GCGTCCAGGGCCGCCACGGGCCTGGCGGCCCTGGACGCGGCTGCCCGGTGCGGCCAGGTCCTCGAGCACGGCCAGGGCGAATGCCGCCGTGGCCCTCGCCTGGACCGGGTCCCCCAGCAGGGTAAGTTCGCGGCCCAGCGCGGTGGCGTTCTGCAGCAGGTTGCGCTGACCCACCGGCGTGGCCAGCAGCGGCCGGGCCAGGTCGAGCGCCCGATCGGCGTCGCCGTCGGCGATCATGAGGTTGGCCGCCAGCACCGTCTCTGCCGGCACGGCGCCCGGCTCACCCGCCCGCCGGGCCAACTGCGCCAGCAGGTCCGGGTGCCGTCCCGGCCGGTACGGCCCGTCCAGCAGCGCGGTGCGCACCAGCGCCAGGTTGAACGGGTTGCCCCGCAGTTCGGCGCTCAGTTCGTCCGCCGCGGCGGTCTGGCGGTCGGCCGCCAACAGGCCCAGCGCCCGCTGGCGGGCCAACAGCCGCGGATCGTCCAGCAGGCCGCGCACCGAATCGATGAAGGCCACGGTCAGCCGCGGCCGCCCTACCGGGTCCAGCGCCTCGGCCGCCACCACAGCGGCGCCGCGGCGGTCCGGGGCGTGGACCAGGAAGCTGTCCGCGGCGGCGCGGGCTTCCCCGGTCAGGTCCTGGGCCAGCAGGGCCAGCATCAGCTCCCGCCACAGGACGGCGTGGCGCGGCTGCGCGGCCAGGGCCTCCCGGCACAGCGCCGCCGCTGCGGCGTGGTCGCCCTTGAGCCCGGCCAGGCGGATGCGGCGCGGCAGCAGCTCCCGCGCCAGCGCGGACTGGCCCGACAATTCGGTGATCAGGGCCTCGGCCCGGCTGAGGTTGCCGACCGCCAGCAGGCGGTCGACCTCCTGCAGGCGCCGGCGCTGCTCCAGAACGTTGCCCTGCGGGTGACCCGGCACGACCCGGGGCAGATCGGGGATCTGCAGCCGGAACTCCCGGTTGGGCTGGGGCAAAGGCGGCTGCTCCTGCGGGGGCGCGCCGCGTTCGTCCTGGGCCGATGCCCCCGGGACCACCGGCACCGCCAGCGCCGCCGTCCACAGGAGCATGATCACGATACGGCTCACGGCAGCTCCCCCTGCTGGCCGCCGCGCCCGGCCGGCGGGTCGAGGCGGCGCAGGCTGTCGAGCCCCGCGAAGTAGCGGCGCACCAGGTCCCGGTATTCCAGCGGCGCCTTCTCCAAGGGCTGGTAGCGCAGCCGGGCGCGGCGCTCGTCGGCCTGTCCGGGCGCAAGGCCCGCCGGGCCCGGATCGCCGAACAGCTCGTCGGCGGTGCGGCTCTCCCGCCGCGCGCTGTAGTCGCGGCGGCGCGCCGCGTTGCGGGCGTCGAGCATGCGGCTGAGGATGCGCTCCTGCCGGACCAGGGTCTCCTCCGACACCAGCCCGCCGGACACCTCCTCGGCGATGCCCTCGAGGTCGCGGCCCATGGCCTGCAGGTCCCCCAGCAGCCGCTCGCCGTCGGGACGGACGCGCTCCTGCTCCTCGAGCTCGCGCACCCGTGCCGCCTGCTCGGCCTGGGCCTGGCCCAGCCGCTGCATCTGCGCCCGCGCCTCCTGGCTGAGCCCGCGGTCGGCCAGCATCTGGCGCAGCTGCTCGGTCAGGCCGTTGAGCTTGGCCTGTTCCCGGGCCAGCTGCTGCAGCTGCTCGGACGCGCTGGACTGGGACGAGCTGCCGCCGGAGCTCTGGGAGGTCATGTTGGCCTCGGTCAGCAGGCCGATGACGGTGCGGTTGGTCTGGGCCAGGCTCTCGCGGGTGTGCCGCTGGGCCATCGCCGCCTGGCCGTCCTCCAGGGCGCGCACGCCGTAGCCCATCTCCTCGATCAGGCCGTCGAGCTTGTCCAGCAGCCGCATGATGCGCTGGGGCGACTCCTCCATCAGCCGGGCCAGCCCGTCACGCACGCCGATGGCCGCCTTCTGCAGCCGGTGCTGGCGCCGGGTCAGGTCGGTGCTGCGCACGTCCCGCAGGCGGGCCGGCACCTGGTCGGCGATGTCCTCCTGCCGCGCGGAGATGGCCAGCAGGTCGGCCGCCAGACCGCGCAGCGAGGAGACCTGGTTCATCTGCATGGCCGCCTGCATCGCCTGCTGGGTCTGGAGCATGACGTGGTAGAGGCTGCCGAGATCGCGCATGGCCTGCTGCTGCAGCTGGGCCGCCGTCTCCGGGTCCAGCTGGGCCAGCTCCTGCGCGGCCCGGTCCATGTTGCCCTGCTGCATCTGCTGCTCCAGCTGCTGCAGGGCCTGTTCGAGGGCCTCGCGGGTCTGCTCCGCGCCGGGGCTCTGCTGGCCGTCCTCGCTGCGGCGCTGCAGCTCCTGGACGGCTTCGGCCAGGCGGTCGCGCAGTTCCTCCAGTTCGCGGGCCAGGGCCTCCTGGCGCCGGGCAAGCTCCTGCGGATCCGGTGCGGCCGGATCCTGCTGCGCCCCCTCCTGCGCCGAGGGTTCGCCCTGCTCGTCCTGTTCGCCTTGTTCGCTTTGCTCGCCCTGCTCCGCTGCGGCGCCTTCACGTTCCTGCGCGTCCTGGGGCTCCGTCTCCGCTTGCCCGGCCAGCTCGCGGCTCCGGTCCGCCAGTTCCTGCTGGCGGCGCAGCATCTGCTCCACGAGCGCGGTCATGCTCTCGAGCTGCTGCTCCCGCTGCAGGCGTTCCATCAGGGCCAGGGCCGCGTCCAGGCGGCGGGCCAGGTCCTTCTGGCCGCGGGTCGCTTCGCGCAGGGCCTGGGCCAGTTCCTGGGGATCGACCTGGTCGCTGTCCTCGGCCAGGCGGCGCAGCATCTCCGCCAGGTCGCGGTCGGCGCGTTCGCCCAGCAGGGCCGCCAGTTCGTCGGCGCGCTGCAGCTGTTCGCCGGAGGTGAGCTGGCTCGCCGCCAGGTCCTGCAGCTCCTGCTGCAGCTGATCGGCGATGCGCGACAGTTCCTCCTGGAGCGCCGCCTGCCGCCGGATGGCGTCCTGCATCTCCTGTTGGCGGCCCCAGTCCGGCACCGGGTTCTTCATCAACTCCCGGGTCAGGCGGTCCAGGTCCGCGTCCAGGTCGCGGCTGCGGCGCCGCGCCTCCACCAGCTCGGACTGCCGCTCCTGCCGTACCTGTTCGCCCTGGGCCACCACCTCCGCCGGCGAGGGGGCCTGCAGCCGCAGGGTGCGGGAACGGCCGACGCCGGGGGGACCGGGCCGGCGGTTGTCCGCGGCCTCGGCCACCAGTTCCAGCACGTCGCCCGGCACCAGGCCCAGCCGTGCCGTCTCCACGGCGACCCGCAGCCGAGCCCGCAGGGGCCGGTCGTCGCCGTCGGCCGGAACCGCCCGCGCCCGCAGCGCGCCGTTGCCGAGGGCGTGATCGGTCCAGCTTTCGCCGGCCAGGTCCAGGGCCCCGCCCGCCCAGGCCC
>JACZKN010000391.1 GCA_014859985.1 Candidatus Krumholzibacteriia bacterium
CGCCCAGGCCGCCGGGCTGCGCGAACACCTGGGCTCGCTGCGCCAGGAACTGCGCAGCGCCGACGCGGGGCACGCCCTGGCCGACGCGCTGGCCCGGGAACAGGCGGCGCTCGACGACCTGCAGACCCTGCGCGCCGACACGCGCGAGCGCCTGGCCGAGGCCGCGCTGCTGGCCGAGCTGCGCGAACAGCACGACACCCTGGCCGCCCCGCCGCGCCTGCGCGAGGCCAACCGCCTGCTGGCCGAGTTCACCCGGGGCCGCTACGCCCTGCACCTGTCCGCCTCCGAGAGCGGGCCGGTCTTCACGGCCGAGGATCTGACCGCGGGGCAGCGGCTGCAGCTGAGCGAACTCTCGGACGGCACCCGCACCCAGCTCCTCTTGGCCGTGCGCGTGGCCTTCGTCACCGGCGCCGAGTCCGGCGCCCGCCCCCCCCTGTTCCTGGACGAAGCCCTGACCACCAGCGACCCCTGGCGCCTGGCCGCCGTGGCGGCCTCCCTGGGCCGCCTGGCCGCTGCCAGCGGCCGCCAGGTCTTCTATCTGACCAGCCAGCCCGCGGACGTCGGCGCCTGGCGCGATGCGCTGGCGGCAGCGTCGCTGCCGGCACCGACCATCCTGGACCTGGCGGTGGCCCGGGGCCAGGGCACCGCCGCCGGCCCGGACCAGTTGGCGCCGGTGGCCGCGCCCGCGGTGGCGGCTCCGGCCGGGCGCAGCGCAGCCGAGTACGGCACCCTGCTGCAGGTGGCCGTCCTGGACCCGCTGCGTCCCTGGCAGGAGGCCGACACTTTCCACCTCGCGGCGCCGGACCTCGAACTGGCGCACCGCCTGCGGGTCTGCGGCCTGGCGAGCGCCGGCCCGTTGGCCGCGGCCCTGCCCCGGCTGCAGCACCTGGGCGCCGCCGACCCCGGCCAGCAAGGGCGCCTGGCCCGCTCGCTCGGGGTGCTGCAAGCCTTGCTGGCTGCCTGGCGCGTGGGTCGGCCGCGTCCGGTGGAGATCGCCGACATCGACCAGAGCGGCGCCGTGTCCGAGGTTTTCCGGCCGCGCGTGCTGGAGCTGCTGAAGGAGACGGGCTGGGACGCGGCGCGCATCCTGGCCGCGGCGGCCGCGGGTGGGATCCCCAATTTCCGGCGCAACAAGCTGGAGGCCCTGCGCGAGCACCTGGCCGACGCCGGCTGCCTGGACGAGCGCCCGCCCCTGGGCACGGACGAGCTGGTGACCGAGGTCCTGCTGCGCCTGGCCGCTGCCCCGCAGACACAGGCGCGCACCTCCCTGGAGGAAGTGCGCGCCCTGGTGCTGCGGCTGCTCGGGGCGATGCCCGGCGCCGGCGCTAGTCCGCCTTCTGGATGAGATCGGACAGGCTGACCTGGTCCTGCAGGCGCTCCAGCAGGATCTGGCGGGTCAGCGCGCAGGCCTCGCTGATCTTGGTCGAACGCAGGCTGTAGTAGACGTTGATGCCGTCCTTGCGCGTGTTGACCACCCCGGCCTGGCGCAGCACGGCCAGGTGCTGCGAGGTGTTCGCCTTGGGGATCTCCAGCATCTCGGCCAGGTGGTTGACGGAGATCTCCTCGCGCTCCTTCAGGATGTCGAGGATCTCCAGCCGCTTCGGGTTCGACAGCGTCTTGCACAGTTCGGCCTGCAGTTCGTAGAGCTTCTTTTCCATCACACGACCTCGATGTTCACGACCCCAGCCCCCGGCACGCCACCCATGGAGGGGACCACGAAAACAAGCTGTTGGTGAATTAACAGGATAGGACGCCAAGTTGCGCTTGTCAAAGTCCATTTTCTTCAATGTTTCATAGATATAAACGATCCTCATTCGCTGATCAACAACTTTCGTTGTCCGCCATGAGCTCGCGTGGCAGCTGGAACTTCACATTCTCCTGCAATACAACAACTTCCCTGGGCTGGAACCCGCGCTCGGAAAGGTACCGGACCACCTCCTGGACCAGGTGCTCGGGGGCCGAGGCCCCGGCCGTCAGCCCCACCGTGCGCGCATCGGCCAGCCGGGCGGGGTCGATGTCCCCGGGGCCGTCGATGAGGGAGGCGGGCACACCCTGGTTCTCGGCCACCTCGCACAGGCGGCGGCTGTTGCTGCTGGAGCGCGAGCCCACCACCAGCAGGTGCTCGATCCCCTGGCTGACGAGCTCCTTGACGGCGTCCTGGCGGTTCTGGGTCGCGTAGCAGATGTCGCTCTGCCGCGGCTCGACCAGGTTCGGGAAACGGGCCCGCAGGGCCGCGACGATGGCCGCGGTCTCGTCCACGCTGAGGGTGGTCTGGGTGGCGTAGGCCACCTCCGTGCCCTCGGCGAAGGTCAGGGCCGCCACGTCCTGCGCGGTCTCGACCAGGGTGATGCGGCCGGGGGCCTCGCCCATGGTGCCGAGCACCTCGTCGTGGCCGGCGTGGCCGATCAGCACCATCTCCCTGCCGCGGTCCACGTGGCGCACCACCTCGTGGTGGACCTTGGTCACCAGCGGGCAGGTGGCGTCGATGGCGCGCAGGCCGCGGCGCACGGCCTCGGCGCGCACCGCCGGGGCGATCCCGTGGGCGCTGAAGACCACCGTCCGCCCGTCCGGAACCTCGTCCAGCTCCTCCACGAAGACCACGCCGCGGGCCTTGAAGTCCTCGACCACGGCCTGGTTGTGCACGATCTCCCGCCGCACGTAGAGGGGCGCCGTCCCACCCGCGAGCAGGCGATCGACCACCTCGATGGCGCGCTCGACACCGGCGCAGAAGCCGCGGGGGTTGACGATCAGCAGGGTCTTGTCGCTCATGGGCGCTCCTTGGGCTGCGTCCGGGGCCGGGGATCCGGCGGCACAATATAGTCCCTTTTTGCCGATCTGGTTGAAACCGCCGGCGCGATGGTCTCTAATCCTTGACAAGGGCCGGTCTTTGGCTATCATTGCGATGTCCATCGGTTTCGAAGTATCGCAATAGATAGACAAGGGCCCCTCGGTGGGAGGGGACGACGCGGAGGGACAAGACCATGACCATCGACCGCTACCTGCGGATCATCGCCGGCTTCTTCGTGCTGCTGAGCCTTGCCCTGGCCCACTGGGTCAGCCCCAAGTGGCTGTACTTCACGGCCTTCGTCGGGCTGAACCTCCTGCAGAGCGGGTTCACCAACTGGTGCCCGATGGTGGCCATCCTCAGGAAGCTGGGCGTGCCCGCCACGGCGGGCGCCCGCAACTGACACGCCGGACCATCGCACCGGGAAAGGTCGCGACATGAACCGTTTGCTGCCATCGGCGCTGGCCTGCGCCACCCTGGCTCTGCTCGTAACGGGCACGGGCGCCGCCGCCGAAGCTCCGGCGGACGCCGGCGCCCTGCGCCTGGGTACCGTCCGCGGCGACACCCTCGTGGTCGACCGCGCCCGGGTGATCGAACTGGCCCTGGAGCGCAACGAGATGCTGGCCGCCTCCGAGGCCATGCGCGACGCCGCCGCGGCCGACGCGCTGGGCGCCTGGCGGGGGTTCACCCCGCGCGTCGAGCTGGGCGAGTTCTTCCTGCGCTCGGACGACGCCCTGTCCGCCTTCGGCTTCAAGCTGCAGAACCGGCAGGTGACCGCGGCGGACTTCAACCCGGTGTTCCTGAACGAGCCGGGCGAGACCAACAACTTCATCACCCGGCTGCAGCTGCTGCAGCCGATCTTCAACGGCGGCATGGGCATCTACGGCAAGCAGGCCGCCGACGCGGCCAGCCGCGCCGCCGACCACACCCACCGCCGCGCCGCCGAGACCGTGCGCTTCCACGCGGTGCAGGCCTACGAGGGGCTGGCCCTGGCCGGCGCCTACGTCACGGTGATGGAGGCGGCCGTGCGCTCGGCCGAAGGCCACGTGCGCCAGGCCGAGTCCATGGTCGCCAACGAGATGGCCACCGAGGCCGACCTGCTGCAGGCCCGGGTCTACCTGAGCGGCCTGCAGCAGCAGCTGATCACCGTGCGCAACCTGCGGGCCGTCGCGGGCGAGAACATCAAGCTGCTGGCCGCCGTGCAGACGCCGTTGGTGCTCGCCGCCGCGGCGCCCCCCGAGCCCGACGGCACGGGCGCGCTGCCCGTGGGGGTCGATCCGGCCACGGTGGCGCTGCGCAGCGACCTGCAGGCAAGCCGCGAGCAGGCCGCCGCCGCCGGCAAGATGGTGGGCGTGGCCCGCGGCGCGGTGCTGCCCCGGGTGAACCTGAGCCTGCAGCGCGACTACTACAGCCACGAGGACCTCTTCGGGTCCGACGCCTCGAGCTGGAGCCTGGGCGTCTTCGCCACCATGGGCTTCGGCCTGGGCGACCTGGGCGACATCAGGAAAGCCAAGGCCAACAGCCGCGCCGCCCGTTACCTGGCCGACTTCCAGACGCGCCAGGCCGAGGTCCAGGCCACCGAGGCCTGGCTGAACGCCCGCGCCGCCTGGGAGAAGGTCCTGGTGGCGCGGGACGCCGTGGCTGCCGCCCGCGAGGGCCTGCGCATCGTCGGCAACCAGTACCGCGAGGGCCTGGCCTCGATGGTGGACCTGCTCGATACCCAGGCCGCCGCCACCATGGCCGAGGGCAACCTCGTCCAGGCCCGGCACGACTTCGCCGTCGGCCTGGCCAACCTCGAATACAGCGGGGCCCTGCCGCCGACCGGCGCGCCCCGGCGACCCGAAACGACCACCGCCCCCGCGGCCGAGTGACCCCCAGGAGGATGCCGGACATGGCTACCAGGAACGTCGTCAACACCACCACGGCCGCACTGCTGGCCGCGGCCGTCCTGCTGGGAGGCTGCGGCTCCGACCCCGACGGCGCCGCCCAGGGCGGCAGGGAAGTGCAAGCCGTAACCGCCACGGCCGAGCGCACCGCCGTGCCGCGGACGATCACCGCCACCGGCGGCCTGGAAGCCGCCACCACCGTGGCGGTCTCCACCCGCATGATGGGCTGGGTCAAGCAGGTCCACGTGCAGGCCGGCGAGCAGGTCAAAAAGGGCGCGCCGCTGGTCAGCATCGACGACAGCGACCTGCGCGCCAAGAAGGCCCAGGCCGAGGCCGGCATCGCCGAGGCTGCGGCGGTGCTCGCCAACGCCGAGACCATGGTCGGCCGCTTCGAGCGCCTCTACGCCGACAAATCCGTCACCAAGGCCCAGCTGGACGAGGTGGTGACCGGCCGCCAGCGCGCGGCCGCCGGCCTGGACATGGCCACCGCCGGCCTGCGCGAGGTGAACGTGCACCTCGGCTACCTGGACATCACCGCCCCCGTGTCCGGCCTGGTGGCGCGGCGCCTGATCGAGCCGGGCAACATGGCCAGCCCCGGCATGCCGCTGGTCGTCCTGGAGCAGGCCGAACGCTTCAAGGTGGTCGCGCACGTGGGCGAGAAGGACGTCTCCGGGCTCACCGCCGGCGCGCCCCTCAGCGTGGACGTGACCTCCCTGCCGGGCGCCGTGTTCGACACCGCCATCGACCGCGTGGTGCCGGCGGCCAACCCCGGCAGCCGCACCTACGACGTCGAGGCCTACCTGGACAACCCCGACGGCCGGCTCAGAAGCGGCATGTTCGCGCGGGTGACCATCCCCGTGGGCACCCGCGAGGCCGTGCTGGTGCCGGCCGCCGCTGTGGCGCACCGCGGCCAGCTGACCGGCGTGTGGACCGTCGACGCCCAGGGCCGCGCCGCGCTGCGCTGGGTGCGCCTGGGCCGCACCCAGGGCGACCGCGTGGAGGTCGTGTCCGGCCTCGAAGGCGGGGAGACCGTGATCGTTTCGGCCGACGCCCCCCTCGTCGAGGGCGACAAGGTGGTGACCAGGCGATGAACGACACCCCCCGCAACGACGAGCCCCGCTGGAGCGGCGCGACGAAGCTGTCGCAGATCTTCATCAACTCGAAGATCACGCCGCTGCTGATCCTGGCGACCCTGCTGCTGGGCATGTTCTCCCTCTCGTTGACGCCGCGCGAGGAGGAGCCCCAGATCGTCGTGCCCATGATCGACGTGATGGTGATGCTCCCGGGCGCGACCCCCGCCGAGGTCGAGAACATCGTGACCCGCCCCATGGAGCAGAAGATCTGGGAGATCGAGGGCGTCGAGTACGTCTACAGCTCCAGCTTCCCCGGCTTCTCCATGGCCACGGCCCGCTTCCTGGTGGGCACGGACCAGGAGAAGGCCATCACCCGCCTGGCCAACAAGATGTACGGCAACGCCGACCTCTGGCCGCAGGGCATCACGCCGCCCCTGGTCAAGGTGCGCAGCATCGACGACGTGCCCATGCTGACGCTCACTTTGTGGAGCGACGCCTACGAGGGCTACGACCTGCGGCAGCTGGCGGTGGAGCTGCGGGGCGAACTGATGTCCATCACCGACGTCTCGGTGGCCGAGGTGATCGGCGGCCGCCGGCGCGCGGTGACCGTCGACCTGGACCCCCAGCGCCTGGCCGCCTTCAACATCACCACCTTGGCGGTGCTGCCGGCGCTGCAGATGCAGAACAGCGTGCTGCCGTCCGGGGACTTCGCCCAGGCCAACCGCCAGTTCACGGTGGAGACCGGCGCGTTCCTGCGCTCGGCCGACGACGTCCGCGACCTCGTGGTCGGCGTCTTCGGCGGACGCCCCGTGCGCCTGGGGGACGTCGCCACCGTGACCGACGGCCCGGCCGAGATCGACAGCTACACGTTCCTGGGCGTCGGGCCCGCCGCCACGGAGAACGGGATCGACGCCGGCTTCGCCGCGGGCTCGGAGCACCCGGCGGTGACCCTGTCCATCGCCAAGCGCATCGGCAGCGACGCCACCCGGGTCGCCAACCAGGTCATGGCCAAGGTCGAGCGCCTCGAGGGCACCCTGATCCCCGCCGACGTCCACGTCACCGTGACCCGCAACTACGGCGAGACGGCCAAGGACAAGGCCCAGGGCCTGATCTCGAACCTGGGCCTGGCCATCTTCCTGGCCGTGGTGGTGGTCTTCTTCGCCATGGGCTGGCGCGGCGCCACCATCATCTTCCTGTCCATCCCCACCACCTTCAGCCTGACGCTGTTCGTGTACTACATCTTCGGCTACACCCTGAACCGGGTGACCCTGTTCGCCCTGATCCTGGTGACCGGTATCGTGATCGACGCCACCATCATCGTGGTCGAGAACATGCACCGGCACTTCCAGATGAAGGGCAAGGGCGACCTGCGCACGGCGCTGGGCGCCATCCAGGAGGTGGGCAACCCCACCATCCTGGCCACCCTGACGGTGATCGCCTCGATGATGCCGATGGCCTTCGTGCGCGGGCTGATGGGCCCCTACATGGCGCCCATGCCCATCGGCGCGTCCCTGGCCATGGTGTTCTCGCTGCTGGTGGCCCTGACCATCTCGCCCTGGCTGGCGATCCGCCTGCTCAAGCCGAAGCAGCGCTGGCGCGACGACCTGGTCGGCGACGGCACGCTCAAGGGCGCCGGCGCCGACAGCTACAGCCTGCACCAGACGCCCATCTACCGGACCTACAACCGGCTGGTGCGGCCGCTGGTGGAGACGCCGCGCAAGGGCGTCCTGGCCCTGCTGGTGGTGGCGGCGCTCACGGCCGCCTCGACCCTCCTGTTCGTGACGCGCACGGTGCAGGTCAAGATGCTGCCCTTCGACAACAAGAGCGAGTTCCAGGTGATCATCGACACCCCCGAGGGCACCACCCTCGAGACGACGATGCAGCTGGCGCGCGAGGTGGGCGGCTACCTGGGCACCGTGCCCGAGGTCACCGACTACCAGATCTACGCCGGGACCGCGGCGCCCGTGAACTTCAGCGGCCTGGTGCGCCACTACATGATGCGCCGGGGCCCCAACGTGGCCGACATCCAGGTCAACCTGGTGGACAAGGGCCAAAGGGACGACCAGAGCCACGCCCTGGCCAAGCGCGTGCGCGGGCCCATCAAGGAGCTCGGCGACCGCTACGGCGCCGCGATCAAGGTGGTCGAGGTCCCGCCCGGCCCGCCGGTCCTGTCGACGCTCGTGGCCGAGGTCTACGGCCCCACCTTCGAGGGCCGGGTCGAGGCGGCGCGGCGGATCAAGGCCGTGTTCGAGTCCACGCCCGGCGCGGTGGACATCGACTGGTACGTGGAGGACGACCACACCCGCTACGCGCTGGTCGTGGACAGCGAGCGGGCCGCCGTGCGGGGCGTCAGCGTCCAGCAGGCGGCCATGACCCTGAACGTGGCGCTGTCGGGCCACGACGCCGGCCGGGCCCACCTCGACGCGGCGGCCGAACCCGTGCCCATCACGGTGCGCCTGCCCCTGGCCGACCGCTCGAGCGTCGAGTCGCTGTCCGACCTCTACGTCCACAGCCGGGACGGCGCGCTGGTGCCCCTGGCCGACGTGGTGAAGGTCGAAGAGACCGCCGGCCACAAGAGCCGCCACCGCCGCAACCTGAAGTCGGTGATCTACGTGACCGCCGACGTGGCGGGCGAGCTGGAGTCGCCGGTCTACGCCATCCTGGACATGAAGAAGAAGATCGCCGAGCTGTCCATGCCCGACGGCACGGAGATCGAGCAGCTCTCCACGGTGCAGCCGTTGACCGAGGAGGGCTACGCCATGAAGTGGGACGGGGAGTGGCACATCACCTACGAGGTGTTCCGCGACCTGGGCATCAGCTTCGCCATCGTCCTGGTGATCATCTACCTGCTGATCGTGGGCATGTTCCAGAACTTCACGGTGCCCATCCTGATGATGATCCCCATCCCGCTGACCCTGCTGGGCATCATCCCGGGCCACCTGCTGTTCGGGGCCTTCTTCACCGCCACCTCGATGATCGGCGTGATCGCCCTGGCGGGCATCATGGTGCGCAACAGCGTGCTGTTGATCGACTTCATCGAGGCGCGGCTCAGGGACGGCCTGGAGCTGAAGGAGGCGGTGATCGAGGCGGGCGCGGTGCGCTTCTTGCCCATCGCCCTGACCGCCGGCACGGTGGTCACGGGCTCGTTCGTGATGGTGTTCGACCCCATCTTCCAGGGGCTGGCCATCTCCCTGATGATGGGCTCGCTGCTGTCGACGGTGCTGACGGTCGTGGTCATCCCCCTGGCCTACTACCTGTACAAGCTGCGGGTGGGGCGGGGCTGAAAAAAAAGGTGGCGCCGGTATAAAGGTTGCTGTATATTCTTGGCGGGTGGACGAAAGAACACTCGCCCGGAACGGATGCGGGGACGGATCCCTGCCCGGCCGGCCCCCCGCGCCGCCGCTGGCGAGGGCAAAGATCACGGAGGCGGGACGAACAGGCAACCAAACCGTGGCAAATGTTGGGTACGGGCAAAAAATCCAGGGCGTTCAGGGAGAAACAGAAACGAATTTTTCATTGCCAAAGACCCCGGGGACCGCTAGACTTTGCTCTTGATTGCCGCACCGCGGCCCCCGGTCACAAAACACGGCCTGTCGGTATCTCCCTCCAATCCCCCACCGGCATGCCGTTTGGACCGGCCTCGTTATACGGGGCCGGTCCTCTTTTATGTGCCCGAATTTGTGCTTGGGTGAGGCCGGGTTCAGCGGCGCCCCTGCTGCAGGCCCCAGGGGTCGGCCTGGCGCGCGGTTTCGCAGCGCTGGCGGGCGCGGACCAGCGCCGGGTCGTCGGGCGCCGCGGCCAGGGCCTCGTCCAGCCAGCGCAAGGCCTTGGCGTAGAGACCCCGGCGCTCGTAGGTCTCGGCCAGGGTCAGGACGGTCGCCGGCGCCCGCTCGCTCAGGACCACCGCCCGGACGGCGCAGCGGGAGGCCTCCTCCAGGTCGACCCCCAGGGCGGTGGCGGTGCGGGCGAAGCCGTCCAGGGCCACCACGTCCAGGTCGTCGGCCGCCACCCGGGCGCGCCAGGTCTCCAGCAGGCCGGTCGAGTCGCCGATCGCCTCCTGGAAAGCGACCACCTCCCCCGGCACCGCGCCCGTGGCGGCGGCCCGGCGCCCCAGGTC
>JACZKN010000392.1 GCA_014859985.1 Candidatus Krumholzibacteriia bacterium
CCGAGGTGCTGGGCTCCCCGCCGCGGACGAAGACCTCCGGCCGCGTCACCGCGACGCGGCGCAGCCGCGGCGGGGAGCCCAGCACCTCGGCGGCCTTGAAGTCCACCAGCACCGTGTCCGCGGTCACCAGGGTCAGGCCGCCGTCGCGCCCGGGCAGGGTGACCGACAGCCCGTACAGGTCCACCCCCTCGAAGGGCCTGAGGCGGAAGTCCTGCACCCGGATGCCGCCCTCCTCGATGCGCAGCAGGTGGCGGCTCACCAGCCGCGCGGCGTAGGGCGCCACCACCCGCGGATGCGAGCCCAGCCACACCAGCACGCCCGTGATCACCAGCCAGGCGACCAGGACGGGGATCTGCGAGGGGCGCAGCAGACGCATCAGAACGGGTACCCCAGGGAAAAGTGCCAGATGACGCCCGGGTCGACGACGTCCTTGTCCAGGTTCTTGTAGCGGGCGCGCTTGGTCGGAAAGCCCACGTCCACGCGCACCGGGCCGAAGGGTGTGTCCAGGCGCAGTCCCGTCCCCCAGGCCCAGCGGTAGTCCCACACCTTGGTCGCCTCGGGGTCGGTGGGGTCGCCCGGCGCGGACCACGGGCGGAAGCCGCGCATCCGCAGCTCCCTCAGCTCGGCCCAGACGTTGCCCCCCTCGAAGAACAGCACCGAGGACAGGCCCAGGCGCCGGAGCGCCGGCAAAGGGAACCGCCATTCCACGTTGCTCAGCAGCAGGTAGTTCCCGCCCCGGGCCGGGTTGTCCGGCAGCAGCACGTCCGAGGTGTAGTTCAGGTAGTCGAGCTCGTCCGGATCGGTGACCTGCGGCCCGAGGCTGTTGTGCCGGTAGCCGCGCACGGTCGAGGCGCCGCCGGCGAAGAAGCGGTCGTCGTAGGGAACGCCTTCGGCTCCAAGGTCCAGGGACGCGCCGTAGGGACGCGCCCCGCCGGCCATCAGGCGCAGGGCGAAGACCCCGCCCAGGGGCGTGGTGCGGTAGTTGTGCAAGGCCGCGGACCACTTGACGAAGCTGTAGTCGCCGCCCAGGGGCCCGCCCGCCACCTTCAGGTTGCCGATCACGTAGCTGCCGCGCGTGGGGCGGAACAGGTCGTCCCGGCGGTCGATGTAGATGGCGTCGTTGAGCGACCGGGTCTGGGTGATCTCCGCCCCCAGGGCGTCGAACCGGGCCCGCAGGCTGTCCGGCGCCCAGGGATGCGCCTCGGGGTCGGTGATCTTCAGCCCCGCGAACACGGTGTTGGTGATGCGCCGGCCGATGCGCCAGGTGGTGCCCACGTCCAGGCCGTGGCTGTCCATGTTCAGGCCCGACTCGCCGCGGGTCTCGCGCTGCACGTAGAGGGTCACGTCGAAGCTGTAGCGGCTGTCCCACACCCGCGGGTTCACGTAGGTGATGTCGCCGCGGTAGTTGACCTGGCCCTGGTTGAAGGAGATGGGGTTGCCCACCACGTCCTCCACGTTCCAGGAGCCGCGCCCCCGCACCTGGAAGCGCCGGCCGGTGCCCCACAGGTTGTGGTGGCCCCAGGCCGCCAGCACGCGGATGCGCTCGAGGCTGCCCACGCCCACGCCCAGCTCGTAGTAGGCGGGTTTGCGCTCGATGACCCGCACCACCAGGTCCGTCTCCCCGGTCAGGGTGTCCGCCTCCACCGGCACGATGGCCACGTCCCGGAACAGGGAGGTGGCCAGCAGCTGCCGCCGCGTGTCCTCGACCCGGCGCCAGTGCAACGGGTCGCCCGGCCGGATCAGCAGCTCCCGCGTCAGCAGGCCGTCGCGGGTCTGGCGGTTGCCCTCCAGCCGGATCGAGCGCACCTTGAACGACGTGCCCGGCGCGACGGCGTAGTGCAGGTCGGCGACGAAGCCGCCCCCGGCGGCCGTGTCCGGGTCCACGGTCATGGTCGGCACCACCGAGGCCCGCAGGTAGGTGGCGTCGCGGTAGAGGTCGCGGACGGCGTAGATGTCACCGCCGAAGGCGTTGAGGTCCGCGGGCGCCGGCGCCCCCTCCAGCAGGGCCATCACGCCGCGCAGCCGCTCCTCGGACAGGGGCTCGAGGCCGCTGAAGGTCACCCGGCGGATCCGGGTGCGCGGGCCCTCGGCCACCGAGATGTGGATCACGTCGCCGCGCTCGGGCACGGTGACGATGCTGTCCAGTTGCACCGCGACCTGATGGAAGCCGCGGTTGCGGTAGAAGCCGCGCAGGATGCGCAGCTGGGTCTCCACCAGGTGGGGCTTGTAGGTGGGGACGTCCAGGGGCCGGGTCCAGTTGGGTTCCTGCAGGCGCAACAGCCGCTTCAGCTCGCCCTCGCCATAGGTCGCGTTGCCGCGGAGCACGACCTGGGAGAGGCGGTGTTCCTCCAGGCCGTAGTCCAGTTCCTCGTCGGCGCTGGCCGGCTTCCGTACACGTGACTCCCGGCGGCCGAGCGCCGTAAAAAAAACCGTTGGCATTGCGCGCCGCCGGGTGTTATCGGAAACATTCCGGACAGCCCCGTCTTTACCCGCAGCCCGGAGGTGCCCATGGCGCCGCACCCCAGCCTGGTCGGCCCGCTCGCGGCCTGCGTCCTGGCCGCCCTGGCCGGCTGCGACCAGGATGCCTCCCGGCTCGACCTGGACGACCTCGAGCCGGGCGAGCGCCGGTTCGTCGAACGCATGGTCGTCCTGGAGCGGGCCAAGGCCGTGGGCCTGGTCGACCGCCCCCGCGGCGACGCGCTGTGCGATTCCCTGGCCGTCGCCTGGGGCGACAGCGCCCTCGAGCGCACCATCGCCGGCCTGCCCGGCGACCCCCGCCGGGCCGCGGCGGTGGGC
>JACZKN010000393.1 GCA_014859985.1 Candidatus Krumholzibacteriia bacterium
TTCGCCCATGGGCGAAGGGAAGTCGGCCAGCACGACGGTCATCGCCTCGGCCGGGTGCAGGGCGCCGGTGGGCAGGTTCGCCAGCCAGGTCTCGACGGGGGCGCGCTCGCCGGTGCGGGTGCGCAGGTCGCGCACCAGGCACTCGATGGCGTCGTAGGCCTCGACCCCGCCGCCGGTGGTGCGGATGGCCGCGGCGAACCTCGGGTCGGCCACGGCCATGCCGCAGGCCGTGCAGCGCAGGTCGCCGCCCGAGAGGCCGGGCGGGCCGTCGGCGGTGCCGCCGCCGCAGCCGGCCAGGAAGACCGCTGCCGCCACCGCCAGGATCGATCTAGCCGTCGTCATCGTCGTCCTCCGTTCCGACCGCCGCCAGGAAGCGCGCCTCCAGCCCGCTGCGGGGCCGGGCGGCCGCCTCGCGGTCCACCGTCTCGATCGTCGCCACCTTGCCGTCCAGCAGCACCATGACCCGGCCGCACAGGCGCTCCACGTCGTCCAGCAGGTGCGAGCACAAGACGACGGTGCGGCCGGCCGCGGCCAAATCGGCCACCAGGGTGCGGAACGCCGCCGTGGCCCGCGGGTCCAGGCTCGCCGTCGGCTCGTCCAGAAGCAGCACCGGCGGATCGCCCAGCAGGGAAGCGGCCACGCTCAACCGCTGGCGCTGGCCCCCCGACAAGGTACCCACGGGGCGGTCCAGCAGCGCCTCGACCCCCACGCTGCTGGCGCGGGCGGCCACCTCGGACCCGGGCACGCCACGCAGGCGGGCCAGGAATGCCAGGGCCTCGCGGCCGGTGGCGCCCTCGTCGAAGCCGTCGCGCTGGGGCACGTAGCCCACGGCGCGGCGCAGGCGCACCGGGTCGGCCACCAGGTCGACGTCGTCGATGGCCACGGTGCCCGCATCCGGGCGCACCAGTCCCAGCAGCACCTTCAAGAGCGTGGTCTTGCCCGCGCCGTTGGGGCCGATGATGCCGAAGGTCTCGCCCCGGGCCACGGTGAACCCCACGCCGCGCAGGGCGTGCACCGGGCCGTAGCGCTTCTGCAGATCCTGGGCGCGGATCATCGCCGCCCCCGCAGCAGCACCAGGCCGCAGCCGGCGGTGGCCAAAGAGGCCAGGGCCAGGGGCAGCCGGGGACCGCCCGCGGCGCTGCGGCCCGAGGGCAGCGGCGGCCCCGTGTAGGCGGGCACCGGCACCGGCCGGGGCAAGGGATGCGGATCGACGAGCTCGGTCAGCTGCAAAGCCGGCAGCGAGCGCTGGGCCAGGTCCAGGGCCACGACCGCCGGCGAGCCGGCGAACACCGTCAGGTCGGGAAACTGCTTGCTGACGAAGGCGAAGAACCCGACCGGCTGGTGGGGCGCGTCCCCCAGGCCGTCGCCGTCCAGGTCGTAGGGGCGGGCGTCGCTCCAGTGGTTGCCCACACCGTCCCGGTGCAGGCGGTTGCGGGTGCGGCGCATGTCCAGGGACATCTGGTAGTCGTTGTCCAGGAAGTTGTTCCTGGTGAACACGTTCTCCTCGGAGCTGCTGTAGGCGATCACGCCCCAGCCCGACTCGCTGATGGAGTTCTGTTCGAACAGGTTGCGGTTCGAGCCGTCCAGGAACAGGCCCACGGTGTTGTCGACCAGCCGGTTGTGCACGAAGCGCGAGTCGCTGCAGTCGCGCAGCAGCAGGCCGTAGGTGCGGTGGCCCCGGTTGTGGGCGAACAGGTTCCCCTCCATCAGCATGCGGTTGCTGAACATGAGCGCCGTGCCGGCGGTGTTCGCCGTGAACAGGTTGCGGGTGATCACGTTGCGCTGGCTGTACATCGAGTGCAGGCCGAAGCGGTCCTGGCCGTGGAAGACGTTGCCCGTGACCGTGGCGCTGTCGGCGAAGGACAGGTAGATGCCGTCGCGGTGGGCGGCCACGTCGTTGCCTTCGACACGGGCCCCCACGGCGTGCCAGATATGGATGCCGTTGCCGTGGTTCTCCTCGTCGACCGTGCCGCGGCGGCCGACCAGGCGGCAGCCGCGGATCACGGGCAGCCGCGCGTTGCGCACGTAGATGCCGTGGTTGGCGTCGCGGATCACCAGGCCGTCGACGAGCACGTGGTCCGCCTCGTCCAGCAGCACGGCCGCGTCGTCCAGCAGCAGGTCGAAGCCGCTGCCCTGGACCGCGAAGCCGCGCAGCACCGTGCCCGCCGCCTTGACCACCACCACCGTGCCGCGGCCCTCGCCGTCGAGCACCGTGGCCCCGGCGCCCAGCAGCACCAGGGGGCGATCGACCGTCAGCTGCCCCGGAAACCGGCCCTCGGGCAGGCGCACCGTGTCCCCGGGCGCGGCCGCCGTCACCAGGGGCTGCAGGGGGCTGACCCGCGGCGGCTGCCGGTAGTCGACGAA
>JACZKN010000394.1 GCA_014859985.1 Candidatus Krumholzibacteriia bacterium
GGCCAGGGCGGCATCCGGCACATCGTCGCCGGCCTGCGGGCCCGTTACGGGGACCTGCCGGTGGTCGTCACCGGCGGCCTCGGCGCCCACCTGGCGGACCTGGGCCTGCACGATCCCGACTGGACCCTGCGCGGGGCGCTGGCCCTGGCCGCACCCCGGGCCGGGGACTGACCCCACGCTCGATCTGACAACTTGACAGGCCTGGCAGGCCTAACATGGATTGCCCCCGGGAAATCGTCGTTTTCCCTTGCGGGCTGCGGCCGCTCATCTATATTCCGGGTCCATTAGCACTCGAGGGCCGCGACTGCCAATCCGTCGCGGCGAAACGTAAGACCCTGGACGGAGGATGCGACATGACCCTCAGCATCAAGCCCCTGGCCGACCGCGTCATCGTGGCTCCGATGGAGAAGGAGACGATGAAGGGCGGGATCATCATTCCGGACACCGCCAAGGAGAAGCCCCAGCAGGGGAAGATCGTCGCCGTCGGCCCGGGCGCCGTCAACGACAAGGGCGAGCGCGTGAAGCCCGAAGTGAAGAAGGGCGACGTCGTGCTGTACGGCAAGTATGCCGGCACCGAGGTCAACGTGGACGGCAAGGACTACCTGATCCTGCGCGAGAGCGACGTCCTGGCCATCCTGGGCTAGGGACGCGAACAACGGAATCCGTGGTTCCGGCCCGTTGCGCCGGTCAACAAGGAGAATGAGGCATGGCCAAGCTGATCCGTCACCACGAGGAAGCTCGTGAGCAGATGAAGAAGGGCGTCGACGCCCTTGCCAACACCGTCAAGATCACCCTCGGCCCCCGGGGTCGCAACGTCATCCTGGACAAGAAGTTCGGCGCCCCCGTGGTGACGAACGACGGCGTCACGATCGCCAAGGAGATCGAACTCGCCGACCCCGTCCAGAACATGGGCGCCCAGATGGTCAAGGAAGTGGCGAGCAAGACCAACGACGTGGCCGGCGACGGCACCACCACGGCGACCATCCTGGCCCAGAGCATGATCCACGAGGGCCTGCGCAACCTGGCCGCCGGCGCCAATCCCATGATCATCAAGCGCGGCATCGAACTCGCCACCGAGTGCGCCGTGGCCGCCATCCGCAAGCAGGCCAAGCCCGTCAAGGACTCGGCCACCATCGCCAGCGTCGCGACCATCAGCGCCAACAACGACAAGTCCGTCGGCAAGATCATCGCCGAGGCCATGGAGAAGGTGGGCAAGGACGGCGTCATCACCGTCGAGGAGGCCAAGGGCACCGAGATGGAGCTGGACGTGGTCGAGGGCATGCAGTTCGACCGCGGCTACCTGAGCCCCTACTTCGTGACGAACCCCGAGCAGATGCGCTGCGAGCTGGACGACCCCTACATCCTGGTCCACGACAAGAAGATCAGCGCCATGAAGGACATGCTGCCGATCCTCGAGAAGATCGCGCAGATGGGCCGTCCCCTGCTGATCATCTCCGAGGACATCGAGGGCGAGGCCCTGGCCACCCTGGTGGTCAACAAGCTGCGCGGCACCCTGCAGATCGCGGCGGTGAAGGCCCCCGGCTTCGGCGACCGCCGCAAGCAGATGCTCGAGGACATCGCCGTCCTGACCGGCGGCCGCGTCATGAGCGAGGACGCCGGCCTGAAGCTCGAGAACACCACGACGGCGGACCTGGGCGCGTGCGCCAAGATCACCATCGACAAGGACAACACCACGATCGTGGGCGGCAAGGGCAAGGCCGCGGACGTCAAGGCCCGCATCGCCCAGATCCGCGTCCAGATCGAGGACACCACCAGCGACTACGACCGCGAGAAGCTGCAGGAGCGGCTGGCCAAGCTGGCCGGCGGCGTCGCGGTGATCCGCGTCGGCGCGACCACCGAGATGGAGATGAAGGAGAAGAAGCACCGCGTGGAGGACGCCCTGTCGGCCACCCGCGCGGCGGTCGAGGAGGGCATCGTGATCGGCGGCGGCGTCGCGCTGCTGCGCGTGGCCAACGACGTCAAGAAGCTCGACCTGACCGGCGAGGAGGCCGTCGGCCGCGACATCGTGGCGCGCGCGGTCGAGGAGCCGGTGCGCATGATCGTCGAGAACGCCGGCATGGAGGGCTCCCTGGTGGTGGCCCGCCTGCGCGAGGAGAAGAAGGGCAACATCGGCTTCAACGCCGCGACGATGGAGTACGAGGACCTGATGGCCGCCGGCATCATCGACCCGGCCAAGGTCACCCGCAGCGCCCTGCAGAACGCGGCCTCCATCGCGGCCATGTTCCTGACCACCGAGGCCTGCGTCACTGACGAGCCGGAGAAGGACAAGCCGGGCATGCCCGACATGGGCGGCATGGGCGGCATGGGCGGCATGATGTAGTCCCCGGACCGGGACTGCGGCATCCGCGGCGCGGCCCCTCCCGGCGGGAGGGGCCGCGCTTCGTCGCGGCAGGCCGTCAGGCCTGGCCCTGCAGCGGGGCGCGGGCGCCGGCCAGGCGGTGCGACAGGGCCAAAATGACGTGGTCGACCATCGCTTCCTTGTCGAGGCGGTCGGAGTTCAGGACGAGGTCGTAGTTCTCGGGGCTGCCCGGTTCGGTGTGGAAGACCTCGCGCACGAAGCGCGCCCGCCGGGCGTCGGTCTCGGCCAGCACCTGCCGGGACTCGGCTTCGCCCAGGGCCTCGCGCTCGCGCAGCCGCGCGGCGCGCCGGCGCTCGGAGCCGACCAGGCGCACCCGCAGGTCCGCCCGCTCGCCCAGGACCAGGTTGGCGCCCCGGCCGAGGAAGACCACCCCGCCCCTGGCCGCCAGCTCGCCGATCACCCGGACCAGGGCCTGGTGGAAATCGTCCCGCAGGAAGAGGCGCCCCTGCAGCACGCCCTGCACCCAGAGCCGGGCCTGGCTGACGGTGCGCTCGTCCAGCTGGGCCACCAGCGAGGCTTCCAGCTCCCGGTCCCTGGCGATGGCGGTGATCAGGGAATGGTCCTGCAGTTCGAGGCCCAGGCGTTCGGCCAGGGCCGTGGCCAGGCTGCGGCCGCCGCTGGCGGCCAGGCGGCTGACGGTGATCACCGGCCGGCGCACCGCCGGTGCCGATTCCTCCCTTTCCTTCAGCAGGGTGCGGATCCGGTTCCAGTGGTTGAGCTGGCGCTGGATCAGGCGCTCGGTCAGCACGCGGGACATGGCGGTACCCCCTATGGTCGCGGGTGGGCGCGCCGGGGGCGGTCGTCTGCGCGGGGCAGCCGGACGCCCGGCCCTGGTCCTGATGGTACACGATCGGGCCGGCCGGCGGCAAGCCGGGGCGGACGCCCTTTGACCCGCGCCGTCCCGTGCCCTACACTGCCGCGCCATGCGGATCCTTCACCTGGGCAAGTACTACCACCCCCACCGGGGCGGCATGGAGACCGCGCTGCGGGAGCTGGCCGAGGGCCTGGCCGCGCGAGGCGTCGAGGTTTCGGTGCTGGTGGCGGGCGGGGACAGGGACCGAGCCGAACCCCTGACGGCCGGCGGCGGGCGCCTGGTGCGCGCTTGGACCCCGGCGGTGCTCAACTCCCAGCCCCTGAACCCGACCCTGGTCGGGCTGCTGCACAGGGAGTTGGCCGCCTTCGACCCCGACCTCGTGCACCTGCACCTGCCCAACCCCCTGGGGGCGGCCGCGTGGCTCGTCGCCCGGGCGGGGCGCCGCCGGCGGCCGCCGCTGGCGATCGGGCACCATGCGGACATCACCCGCCAGCGCCTGGGCCGCCTGGCGGCCGGGCCCCTGCAGGAGGCCTGCCTGCGGCAGGCGTTGGGCATCGCGGTCTCGTCCGCCGCCCACCGGGACGGATCGCGCGAGCTGGCCGGCCACCGCTCCCGTACCGCGGTGGTGCCCTTCGGCCTGGACCCCGCCCCCTGGGAGGGGGTCGTCGCCCGGGGCGACGGGCCGTTTCTCTTCGTCGGCAGGCTCGTGCGGTACAAGGGCCTGGACGTGCTGCTGGATGCGTTGCGCGATGTTCCGGAGGCCCGCCTGGCGGTGGTGGGCGGCGGTCCCCTGGCGGGCCGCCTGGCCCGCCGGGCCGAGGGCCTGGGCGTCGCCGACCGCGTCGAGTGGGTGGGCGAGGTGGACCACGACGAACTGGTACGGCGGCTGGCGGCGGCCCGCGCCCTGATCCTGCCCAGCCTGGACGCCAGCGAGACCTTCGGCCTGTCCCAGCTGGAAGCCATGGCCGCCGGGGTGCCGGTGATCGCCAGCGACCTGCCGACGGGCGTGCGGGAGGTGGCGGCCCCGGGCGCTTCCCACCTGCTGGTGCCCCCTGGCCGGCCCGGGGACCTGGCCGCGGCGATGCGCCGGCTGCTGGCCGACCCGAAGCTGGCCCTGGCCATGGGCGCGGCGGGCAGGGCGCGCCAGCGCCGGGATTTCACCCGCGACGCCATGATCGATCGCCTGCTCGCCTGGTATGGCGCACTTCTGGGTGCCGAAAGGACTTGAGCCGATGGATTTCGCCTTCTTCAAGCCCTGGCACGACGTGCTGCCCCGGGAGGCGGGCCACGTGGTGGCCTTCGCCGGGGGCGCCGGCAAGGCCGGCCTGATCGACCTGGTGGCGGGGATCTACGCGGCCGAGGGCGTGGGCGTGGCGCGCGCCGGGCCCGGCGGCGCCGACCCGGGGGACGGCATGCTGGTGCTGGCGGACACCGACGGTGCGGCGTCCACGCTCCTGCGCTGCGGCCGGCGTTCGCTGCCGTGGCCGGTCCGCACTTCGCTGGCGGTCCTGGAGATCTCGGCCGCGGCGGTGGGCGGCCGCGCCGACCTGGCCTACGGCCCGACGGGGCTGCCGCCCGGCCTGGAACCGTGGACCGTCCTGCTCTGGGAGCACCTCGAGCTGGAAGTGGAGGCTTTGCTGGCGGGGCTGCCGCCTGCGGTACCGGCGGTGCTGGCCCTGACGGGCCTCGAGGCGCAGCCCGACAGCATCGGCCTGTTCGCCTGCACCGGCCGGCTGATGGCCGCACCGCCCCTGGCGGTGGTGCTGTTCTGCAGCGCCGCGGCGGACGGCCCGTCCATCCGCGCCTGCTGCCGGGCGCAGGGCGACTGAAGCCGCGGCGGAACTCGACGGCGCCCTTGGTGTTCCCTTTGCCGTGGGCGCCGCCCGGGCAGCGGCATGATTTGACACCCCAGGGGAGCGCCGGTATATTCAGCCCGCGTCCCCGGCACCGGCGGGACGATTTCGTTGTTCCCCTGTGAGCACACCCCCCGGAGGTAACCCCCGTGCACCTGACGAGGCAAAATTATTCCGTCCGCCGCTCCCTCGGCGCGCTGGCGCTGCTGGCCGGCCTCCTGACGGCCGGCGGGGCGGCGGCAGAGTGCCTGCCCGGGCAGATGCAGGAGGCCGACCTGGCCTACCAGTCCGCGGCCGAGTTCCTGACCCAGCAGTCCTGGGAACAGGCCATCGCCCGCCTGCAGTCGATCGTCACGGTCTGCCCCGAGCACGTCCCGGCCAACCGCGGCCTGGGCACCGCCTACCTGGGCAAGGGCGAGGCCGCCCTTGCGGCCGGCAGCGAGGCCGAGGCCGGCAAGGACTTCACCGCGGCGGCCGACTGGTTCGGCAAGGTCATCGCCGCCCGCGGGGCCGAGGTCGAGGCCGGCGACTACGCCAACCTGGCCAAGGCCTACGCCAAGCAGAAGAAGTACAAGGAGGCCCGCGCCGAGTACATGAAGGCCGAGATGCTGGCCCCCGAGGACTGCGGCGTGCTGTTCAACCTGGCGGTCCTGCATTCGGCCGCCGGCTACCACACCCAGGCGGTGGACGTCTTCGAGCACATCATCGCCCTGGACGAGTGCGAACGGGCCCACGCCAGGGCCCTCACGCAGATCGCCAGCGCCGCCGGCAAGGCCGCCGAGCAGCAGAAGAAGGCCGGCAACAGCCAGCAGGCCGCCTACTACCAGGACCTCTCCAACCAGTACGGAGGCCAGGCGGGCGGCTCGACGGCCATGGACATCGTCCGCGGCAAGATGAAGGCGGGCGACTACACCGGCGCGGTCACGCTGCTGCGGGAGCTGCTGGGCAAGAACCCGGACCAGCCCAACGCCACCCTGACCCTGGCCCGCGCCCTGGACTCCGCCGGCCGCGAGGCCGAGAGCGTGGACGCCTACCGCGACTACCTGAAGCTCAAGCCCAACGACACCACCGAGTGGGGCACCATGCTGCAGGTGATGGTCGAGAGCGGCCAGGCGGTCGCCGCCAAGTCCGAGGCCGCCGCGGCCTACGCCGAGCACAGCAGCAAGGGCCGGCAAGCCCTGGCGCCGATCCTCTACTCCTGGGGCCTGGCCCTGGAGCAGACCGAGGAATTCGCGACCGCCCGGGCCAGGTTCGAGGAGTGCGCCGCCAGCGGCCACGCCAGGTTCGCCGCCTCGGCCCGCACCCAGGTGCAGCGCATGGACGACCTGATGCAGCTGCAGGCCGCGCAGAAGAAGAAGGCCGCCCAGCAGGGTGGATGATCGCTGGTTCGTGTGCCATATTGGACCCCGCGGATCGTCCCAGGATCCGCGGGGTTTTTTCCGCGTCACCGCCGCCAAGGAGCGAACCGCCGTGGGCCGACTCGACCGCCTGCCTCCGTACCTCTTCTCGGCCATCGACGCCGCCAAGGCCGCGGCCCGGGCCGCGGGCCGCCCGGTGGTGGACCTGGGCATCGGCGACCCGGACCGCCCGACGCCGCCGGCCCTGGTGGAGGTGCTGGCCCGCCCGCTACCCGTCGAACTTGACCTTTCGGACGTCGTGCCCGGTGAACCCGAGCGGGCGCACCCGCACGATCGCTGAACCGCAGAGCCACGGAGTTGCAGACCCGCCCGCGGACCCGCGGCGCGTCACGAGGAGGATGGACCAGATGATCGACCTGACCGGGAAGACGGCGCTCGTCACGGGTGGTTCTCGCGGCATCGGCCGCGCA
>JACZKN010000395.1 GCA_014859985.1 Candidatus Krumholzibacteriia bacterium
GTGCCCGAAGGCATGGAGAACATGCCCCGGTCGCGGTCGCGGGGCCGGTCGTCCCGGGGCATGTTCTCCATGCCTTCGGGCACCGGCAGCAGGGCCTTGCGGCTGAGCCGAACCTTGCCGGTGCGGCTGTCGATCTCCACCAGCTTGACCTCGAGCTCGTCGCCCACCTGCAGCACGTCCTCCACGTTGCCCACGCGGAAGTGCTCCAGCTCGGAGATGTGCAGCAGGCCATCCTTGCCCGGCAGGTACTCGACGAAGGCGCCGAAGTCGACGATGGTCTTGACCACGCCGTGGTAGACCTTGCCCACCTCGGGCTCGGCCATCAGGCCGCGGATGTAGTCCATGGCCGCCTGGCCGCTGGCCTGGTCGGTGGACGAGACGAAGACCATGCCCAGGTCGTCCACCTCGATGGTGGCGCCGGTGTCCTCCTGGATCTTCTTGATGACCTTGCCTCCGGGGCCGATCAGTTCGCCGATCCGCTTGACCGGGATCTGGATGGTCTCGATCTTCGGCGCGAACCGGCTCATCTCGGCGCGGGGCTCGGGCATGGCCTCGTGCATCACGTCCAGGATGTGCATGCGCGCGTTGCGGGCGTCGCCGAGCGCCTCGGACATGATCGCCCGGCTGATGCCGCCGATCTTGGTGTCCATCTGGAAGGCGGTGATGCCGTCGCGGGTGCCGGTGACCTTGAAGTCCATGTCGCCGAGGTGGTCCTCGACGCCCAGGATGTCCGTCAGCACCGCGACGCGGTCATCCTCCTTGATCAGGCCCATGGCCACGCCGGCCACCGGCTTGGCGATCGGCGCGCCCGCGTCCATCAACGCGAGGCAGCAGGCGCAGACCGTGGCCATGGAGCTGGAGCCGTTGCTCTCGAGGATGTCCGAGACCAGGCGGATGGTGTAGGGGAAGTCCTCGATGTCGGGCAGGATGGGCCGGATCGCGCGCTCGGCCAGCTTGCCGTGGCCGATTTCGCGGCGGCCGGTGCCGCTGTAGCGGCCCACCTCGCCCACGCTGAAGGGCGGGAAGTTGTAGTGCAGGTAGTACTTGCTCCAGTACTGCTCGGCGTTCAGCGGCTCGATGCGCTGCTCGGCCTGCTTGCTGCCCAGGGTGACGGTGCCCAGGGCCTGGGTCTCGCCGCGGGTGAACAGGCAGCTGCCGTGGGCCCGGGGCAGGACGCCGGTCTCGATGGTGATGGGCCGCACCGTGGTCAGGTCGCGGCCGTCGGTGCGCACCTTCTGCGTGAGGATCATCTCGCGCATGAGCTTCTTCTCGAGCTTGGACAGGGCCTCCAGCGCGGCCGGGTCGGCCTTGCCGTCCTCGAGCGCGAAGGTCGTCTTGACCTTCTCCTTGATGGCGCCCAGGGCCTCGGCCCGCTCCATCTTGCCCTTGACCACGATGGCGGCCTTCAGGTCGGCCGTCGCCAGCTCGGCCACGCGGGCGGCCAGCTCCTCGTGCTTGACCACGGGCGCCAGCACCCACTTGGGCTTGGCGCCGGCCTTGGCCACCAGCTCGCGCTGCAGGGCGTTGAGCTTGCGGATCCACTCGCGGGCGAACTCGATGGCGTCCAGCAGCCGGTCCTCGCCGATCTCCTCGCACTCGCCCTCGATCATGCACACGATGTCGTCGGTGCCGGCGACCACCAGGTCCATGCTCGACTCCTCGAGCTGAACGATGCTGGGGTTGGGGATGAACTCGCCGTCGACCTCGGCCACGCGCACGGCCGAGACCACCGCGGGAAAGGGCACGTCCGACAGGTTCAGCGCCGCCGAGGCGCCGGTGATGCTCAGGGTATCGGCGTGGAAGTCGGTGTCGGCCGAGATGATGAAGGCGACCACCTGGGTCTCGTGGCAGTAGCCGTCGGGGAACATGGGGCGCAGCGGCCGGTCGATCAGCCGCGCGCTGAGGATCTCCCGCTCCGACGGCCGGGCCTCGCGCTTGAAGAAGCCGCCCGGGATCTTGCCGGCGGCGTAGGTCTTGTCCCGGTACTCCACGAACAGGGGCAGGAAGTCCCGGTCGCTGGGGTTCTTGTCCGCGGTGATCGTCATCAGGGACATGGTGTCGCCCATGCGGACGACCACGGCGCCGTTGGCCTGCTTGGCCATGCGCCCGGTCTCCAGCGAGAAGGTGGTGCCGTTCATCTCCAGACTGACTACGTGCTTTTCCATTTCACTCTTTCCTCTCGTACCGCTTTCAACATCGTGGCGCGCCCCGGCCCATTCCGGCCACGCGCCGTGCGTCTGGCGACCCGCCCCGAATACGGGGAACGGTCGTGACCTCCCGGGCCACGACCGATCCGCAGGCGGGTCGCTGGGGCAGGAACGGGGTCATCAACCGCGGATGCCCAGTTCCTTGATGAGGGCCCGGTAGCCCTCCAGGTCCTTCTTCTTGAGGTAGGCAAGCAGGCGCTTGCGCTGGCCCACCATCTTCAGGAGGCCGCGCCGCGAGTGGTGGTCCTTGGCGTGCAGCTTGAAGTGGGCGCCGAGCGTGTTGATGCGTTCGGTCAGCAGCGCGATCTGGACCTCGGGCGAGCCCGAGTCCCCTTCGTGCTTCTTGAACTTGCCGATTACCTGGTCTTTTTGGTCCTTCGTCAGTGCCATCGTCAGAACCTCCAGAAATACGTCACGCCGCACGGCGTCACGATGGCTGCAGGCCGGCTGCCCTGCCGGTGTCCGATCGAGTCAGGTTCACACCGGGAGGATCCGCAAGTCAGCCGCAAGGCTGCACCGACCCGCCACGAAAAGCAGGCACACGCCAAGGGCGGGATCCGTTCCCGCCCCGGGTGAGCCGTGCCGAATGATAGGAGCCATCAGCCCCGGGCGCAAGCATTTTCGGCGCCGGACGGCCGGACGTGAGGCCGGATCCTCAGTCGGCCCGGGCGCGGCCGACAGCGGGCCGAAGCGGCAGGGCGGTGACCGTCGCCAGGGTCGGGACCGGGACCGGGACCGACCCTGGCGACGGTCACCGCCCTGCCGCTTCGGCCCGCTGTCGGCCGCGCCCGGGCCGACTGAGGATCCGGCCCCACGTCCGGCCGTCCGGCGCCGAAAATGCTTGCGCCCGGGGCTGATGGCTCCTATCATTCGGCACGGCTCACCCCGGGCGGGAACGGATCCCGCCCTTGGCGTGTGCCTGCTTTTCGTGGCGGGTCGGTGCAGCC
>JACZKN010000396.1 GCA_014859985.1 Candidatus Krumholzibacteriia bacterium
CAGGTGGAGTTGGGGCTCCTCGGCGGCGGGCGCGGCCTGGGGCCCGCACAGGCACAGGCGCTCGCCGCCGAGGAGCCCCAACTCCACCTGCACCCGCCCGCGCGAAGCCAGCTGGACCCGGGCCTGCCGGGCCACCATCGCCACCTCGCGCACGTTCCCGGGCCAGGCGTACTGCTGCATCAGCTCCAGGCTCGCGCGGTTGAAGAAATCCGTCGGCTGGGCCGGCCGGCCGGCGGCCTCGGACAGGAAGTGCCGCAGCAGGGGCATGATGTCCTCCCGCCGCTCGGCCAACGGCGGCAGACGCAGCTCCAGGATCTTGAGCCGGTAATAGAGGTCGGCGCGGAACCGGCCCTGGGCCACCAGGGTCTCCAGGTCGGCGTTGGTCGCGGCCACCAGGCGGATGTCCACCCGGCGTTCGGTCGGGTCGCCGATGGCCTGGTACGAGCCGTCCTGCAGCAGGCGCAGCAAGAGCGGCTGCTGCTCCAGGGGCAGGTCGCCGATCTCGTCCAGGAACAGGGTGCCGCCGTCGGCCTGGGCCGCCAGTCCGCTGCCGCCGCCGTCGGCCCCGCTGAAGGCCCCGCGCACGTGCCCGAAGAACTCCCGGGCGAACACCCCCTCGGGGATGGCCGAGACGTTGACGCTGACCAGGCGGCCGCGGCGGCGCCGGCTGCGTTCGTGCAGGCGCCGCGCCAGCAGTTCCTTGCCCGTCCCGGTCGGCCCGACGATGAGCACCGGCTCGTCCGAGTCGGCGAAGGCGTCGCAGAGCTGGATGGTGTCGCGCATGACCCCCGAGGCGTGGACGATCAGGCCCGACCGGCCGCCGCGGGCCGGCCCCGTCTCGGCCGGGCGCTCCGCCGAGGCCCGCCGGTGGGAGATGTCCGTCAGCAGGTCCCGGGCCTGGCGGGTCCAGTGGTCCACTTCCGCCTGGAGAAGCAGGTCCAGGGCCGAAAGGGCCCGCCGCCAGGCCATCTCGAGGGTGTCGCGCCAGGACTCGTCCGGATCGGCGTCGATGCGGGCCAGGCCCACCCGGGCCTGGACCAGCCGGGCCCGGGCCAGTTCGAAGGCGGCCCCGATGGCCTCGAGCAGGGCCGCGCCGGCGTCCGCCGCCCGCTGGGCCGACTCCAGGTCGCCGATGTCCAGCAGGACTTCGGCCATGACCCGGCGCGTGACTCCTTCCTCGAAGCGGTCGCCCAGGCGCCGCGCCTGCTGCAGGGCGCGGCTCAGCAGCGGCACCCCCTCGGCCTGCCGCCCCTGGGCGGCCAGGCAGGCCCCCTGGCGCCGCAACACTTCCGTCACCACGTCCCCGTCCGGGGCGATGCTGCGGCCCACGGCCAGGGCACGGCTGTAGAAGCGGCGGGCCTTGTCGTGCTCCCCCTGCTCCAGGCATACGTCGCCCAGGAACTCGAGGGCCAGGGCCTCCTCCCGCGCCAGCATCAACGCGTTGGCCGCCTCGTAGGCCTCGTGCAGGACGACGCCCGCGCCGGCGAAGTCGCGCTTGAGCAGCAGCACGCAGCCCATGGCGATGGCGGCCCGGCACAGCGGCACCCGCGCTCCCGCGTCCTGCAGCAGCCGGCGCGCGGCCAGCAGCTCGTTGTGGGCCGGCCCGAGCGCCCCGCGCTTGTACAGGGTGATGCCGATGTTCAGGCGGTTGCCGCCCAGGTTCTTGCGGGCGCCGAGGGCGGCGTGCACATCGGCCGCGCGGCGGAACCAGCGCTCGGCCGCGTCGAAACGCGCCGCGCGCAGGTGCTGGATGCCCAGCAGGTTGGCCGAGCGTCCGCACTCGCGGTCGCGGCCCAGGATGCGGAACAGGGCGTGGGCCGCCTCGGTGTCCTCCAGCGAGGTCTCGGGCTCGCCCAGGTGGGAGCGGGCCAGGCCGCGCAGGTGCAGGTAGTCGGCGATGACCGGCGGCAGCTGCCCGCGGTGGGCGTCGATGAAGGCGGTGGCTTCGCGCACCACCGCCAGGTACTCGCCGCGCTTGCAGGCGAAGGCCAGGCGCACGGCGTCCAGTTCGGGCATCGGGTCGGGCACCATCTCCCAGCGGCCGGACGAGGCCAGCAGGACCTCGAACTCCTCCAGGCGGTCCAACTGGAAGAGGTTGCGGGCGCAGAGCAGGATAGCATCCTGGACGCGGGGTTCGCCCGGCCCGGCCACCACGGTCAGGTGGCGCGAGCCGGCCGAGATCCGGTCCACGGCCCCGCGCACGATCTGCAGGGAGTGTTCCCACTCCTCCGCCTGGTGCGCGGCCAGGGCCTCCTGCCAGGTCGCCGGGTCGACAGGCAGGTCTTTCAGCGGTCCCGGCGGGGCGACGCCGGCACCGGAGCGAGGGTCACTGCGCATCCCACCCCTCCCCGTCGCGGGTCGTGCGTTCGATCGCCACGAAGGAGAACACGGTGATGCCGAGGCTGCGGTCCGGGACCAGCAGGACCAGCCACCGGCCCAGGACGAGGCCGGGCCCGCGGGGCAGGACCGGCTGGACGAAATAGCTGTCCTGGACGGCGTCGTCGCTGCCGCCGCCGCCGCCGTAGTCGTTGGAGTCGACGGGATCGCCCTCGCGCTGCGAAACGTCGCCTCCGGCGATCGTCACGGAGACCTTGCCCGCGGCTACCGGAGGCAAGAGGAAAAGTGCGGCCGCCGCGACCAGGAGCGCCGCGGCCCGCAACCGGGGTTCGCAGGTGGATCGGATCATGGCTTCCTCCCGTGAAACGAGGCCCGGACCGTCGGATCGTGGGCGATTCCGCAGGCGCGACGGGGGAACACTCTGGACAAGGTATGGTTACCTGCTTCGGCTGCCTGAAGCTACGGAATTCGCCGCGGCAGGAAAAGGGGCCGGCGCGATTCCGTCCAAATTCGTGTCCGGATTCGTGTCCCGTCGCCCTCCCGGCCCTACCGCCAGGCCCCGCGGCATGATACCTTGGGGCTTGTGGACCACGGCCTCGCCACGCGCACGAAAGGACTGCTACCCATGGAATACCGCTTCCTCGGCCGTTCGGGCCTGAAGGTCTCGGCCCTCAGCTTCGGGGCCTGGGTCACTTTCGGCGACCAGATGGACACCGACCGGGCCTACGCCTGCATGAAGGAGGCCTACGAGCGCGGCTGCAACTTCTTCGACAACGCCGAGGTCTACGCCGCCGGGCGCGCCGAGACCATCATGGGCGAGGTGCTGCGCAAGGCCGGCTGGCGGCGCAGCGACCTGGTCATCTCCACCAAGATCTTCTGGGGCGGCCGCCCCGATCCCGACGGCGGCGCCCCCCTGTACGGCGCCAACGATCGCGGCCTCTCCCGCAAGCACATCGTCGAGGGTACCGATGCGGCGCTGCGGCGCCTGGGCCTGGACTACGTGGACCTGATCTTCTGCCACCGACCGGACGTGGACACGCCCATCGAGGAGACGGTGTGGGCCATGAACCACCTCCTGCAGCAGGGCAAGGCCCTCTACTGGGGCACCAGCGAATGGAGCGCCGAGCGCATCCGCCGGGCCTACGACTTCGCCCGGCAGGAGCACCTGATCCCGCCGCTGATGGAGCAGCCCCAGTACAACATGCTGCACCGCCAAAGGGTCGAAGCCGAGTACGCCGCCCTCTACGACGAGATCGGGCTGGGCACCACCATCTGGAGCCCCCTGGCCAGCGGCATCCTGACCGGCAAGTACAACGACGGCATCCCCGACGGAACCCGCATGTCCCTGCCCGACTACCAGTGGCTGCGCGGCGAACTGGACGGCGAAGCCGGCCGCACCAAACTGCAGAAGGTGCGGGCCCTGCAGCCGGTGGCCGAGGACCTGGGCTGTTCCCTGGCCCAGCTCGCCATCGCCTGGTGCCTGAGCAACGACGACGTGAGCACCGTGATCACCGGCGCCTCGCGCCCCGGGCAGGTGAAGGAGAACTTCGCCGCCCTGGACGTGGCCGAGCGCCTGACCCCCGACGTGCTGGAGACCATCGAGGAGATCCTGGACAACCGCCCCCAGGGCGAGCGCAACTGGAGAGGATAGCCATGAGAAAGGCCCTGCTGCTGATGACAGTCCTGAGCACCCTCACGGCCGGCGGCGCCGGCGCCAATCCCCTGCTGCAGGAGTGGACCGCGCCCTTCGGCGTGCCCCCCTTCGGCGAAATCGCCGTCACCGACTACGAACCCGCCTTCGCCGCGGCCATCGCGGCGCACGAGGCGGAGATCGCCGCCATCACCGCGAATCCCGGGGCGCCGACCTTCGCCAACACCATCGAGGCCCTGGACACCGCCGGCCTGGCCCTGTCCCGGGTCAGCAGCGTGTTCTTCGGGTTGAACGGGACCATGACCGACGACGCCATGCAGGCGGTGGCCCGCACCATGGCGCCGGTCCTGTCCCGCCACCGCGACGCCATCACCCTGGACGAGGCCCTCTTCCGGCGGGTCGACGCCGTCTGGCAGGCCCGCGCGGACCTGGGCCTCGGCACCGAGCAGGCCAAGCTGCTGGAGGAGACCCGCAAGGGCTTCGTGCGCGGCGGGGCCAACCTGGACGCCGCGGCGAAGGACCGGCTGCGCGCCCTCAACGAGGAACTCTCCCTGCTGCAGGTGCAGTTCGGCGAGAACGTGCTCAAGGAGACCAACCGCTTCGCGCTGGTGATCGAGGATCCGGCCGACCTGGCCGGGCTGCCGGCCGGCGCGGTCGCGGCCGCCGCCGAGGCGGCCACCCAGCGGGGCCACGAGGGCAAGTGGGTCATCACCCTGCACAAGCCCAGCTTCATCCCCTTCCTGCAGTACGCGCGGAACAGGGCGCTCCGGGAGGAGGTCTTCCAGGCCTACGCCGGCACGGCCGCCCACGGCGACGAACTGGACAACCAGGACGTCCTGGTGAGGATCGCCGACCTGCGGGCCCGGCGGGCCCAGGTGCTGGGCTTCCCCACCCACGCCCACTACGTGCTGGACGACAACATGGCCCGCACCCCCGAGGCCGTCTACGACCTGCTGCGCAAGGTGTGGGAGCCGGCGGTGGCCCGGGCCGGGGCCGAGGTCGCCGAGATGCAGGCCCTCATCGACGCCGAGGGCGGGGGCTTCCAGCTCGAGCCCTGGGACTGGTGGTACTACGCCGAGAAGGTGAAGAAGGCCCGCTACGACCTGGACGAGCAGATGCTGCGCCCCTACTTCGAGATGGGGAAGGTGCGCGAGGGCGTCTTCGCCGTGGCCGGCCGGCTGTGGGGCCTGAGCTTCACGCCGCGCACCGACATCCCCGTCTGGCACGAGGACGTCGAGGCCTTCGAGGTCCGGGACCGGGACGGCACGATCGTGGCCCTGCTGCTGACGGACTACTACCCCCGCGAGAGCAAGCGCGGCGGCGCCTGGATGAGCGCGCTGATCCCGCAGCGCTACACCGACGGCCGGCGCGTGGTGCCGGTCGTCTACAACGTGGGCAACTTCACTAAGCCGACCGGGGACACGCCCAGCCTGCTGAGCATGGACGAGGTGGGCACCATGTTCCACGAGTTCGGCCACGCCCTGCACGGCATGCTCAGCGACTGCCGCTACCGCTCGCTGTCGGGCACGTCGGTGGCCCGCGACTTCGTCGAACTGCCCAGCCAGATCATGGAGAACTGGGCCTTCGAACCCCGGGTGCTGGACATGTACGCCCGCCACTACGGGACGGGCGAGCCCATGCCCGCGGAGCTGAAGGCGAAGATCGCCGCCTCGCGCCACTTCAACCAGGGCTTCGCCACCACCGAGTACGTGGCCGCCAGCTTCCTGGACATGGACTGGCACACCCTCCGGTCGGCCGAGGGCCTGGACGCGGCGGCATTCGAGGATGCGTCGATGGCGAAGATCGGGCTCATCCCCCAGATCATCGCCCGCTACCGGAGTCCCTATTTCCGCCACAGCTTCGGCGGCGGCTACGCGGCGGGCTACTACAGCTACCTGTGGGCCGAGGTGCTGGACGCCGACGCGTTCGCGGCCTTCAAGGAGACGGGCGACATCTTCGATCCGGCCACGGCGACGGCCTTCCGGCAGCACGTCCTGGCCCGGGGCGGCACCGAGGACCCCATGGTCCTGTACCGGAAATTCCGGGGCAAGGACCCGGGGATCGAGCCGCTGCTGCAGCGGCGGGGACTGATGTAGCCGCGGCGCGAGCCGAACAGAACTGACCTGGGCCAACCCGTCGATCCGGAGAGCCTTGTGCTGCGTAACATCATCTGGCATCCGGTGCTGCTGGCTCTTTATCCGTCCCTGCACCTGCTGGCCAGGAACACCGATTCGGCGCGCCCGCCGACGGCGCTCGTGCCCCTGGCGCTGACGGCGGGCGCGGTCCTCGTGCTTTGGCTCGTCGCCGGCGCCGCCTTGAGGGACCGGGGCAAGGCCGCCCTCCTGGCATCCCTGGCGACGGTCCTGTTCTTCTCCCACGGGCACCTGCTCGGCCTGGCCGGCGGGGGTGCGGCGGTCGCCTGGCTGCTGCTGGCCGTCGGAATCGCTCTCTTGGCGACCGCCGCGGTCGGGCTGGTGCGCTGGCGCGGCAATCCCCGTCCGGGCAACCGCATCCTCGACGTGGCGGCCGCCTGCCTGGTCCTGATGGTCCTGGTGCCGGTCGCGAAGTCGGAGCTGGACTCCTCCCGGCACGGACAGGAGGCGGCGCCCCAGGACCCGGCGCGGGCGCCCCTGGGGTACCTGCCGGACATCTACATCATCATCCTGGACGGGTTCGGGCGGGCCGACAAGCTGAGCGAGATCTACGGTGTCGATCTGTCCGCGTTGACCGCGCACCTGGAAGGGCGCGGCTTCTTGGTCGCCCGCCGGGCCGACGCCAACTACAACCAGACCTCGCTGTCCCTGGCGGCGCTGCTGAACGCGGACTATGTCCACAACCTGCTGCCCGCCGAGAAGCTCACCTTCAGGAACCGGAAGGACCTGAACCGGCTGGTGCGCGAGAACCGGGTCGTGCGCCGGCTGCGCGAGAAGGGTTACCGGCTGGTGACGCTGGCCGGCGGTTCCGAGCTGGCGGTGCAGGCCGATCCCGACGTGAACTACGAAGGAGGGGCGCTCAACGAATTCCAGGCCACCCTGGTCGCCACGACACCGCTGCCGACTGTCGCCTCCCTGTTCCGCGGAGGCCGGGCCGGCGCCCTCGATCCCTACGCCCAGCACCGGCAGGGTGTGCGCTACCAGCTGGCGAAACTCCCGCACGTGCGGGCCGAACCCGGCCCGAAGCTGGTCTTCGCCCATATCATGACGCCGCATCCCCCGTTCGTCATCGGCCCCGACGGCGAGGACGTCACGCCGGCCTACGAGTACAACATCGGCGAGCGCTACGCGTGGGACGGGTACGTGCGCGGCTACGCCGGGCAGGCCACCTGGCTGGCCCGGCAGCTGCCGGAGGTCGTCGACGGCATCCTGGCCGCTTCGCGCCGCCCGCCGGTGATCCTGATCATGGGCGACCACGGTCCGGCCTCGCGGTGGATCGCGCACTGGAAAGAGACCGGCAGCTTCGAGACGAGCGATCCTGAGATCATCGCCGAGCGCATGGCCATCTTCCTGGCCCTGTTGATGCCGCCCGGCCGGGGCGACGGGATCGACAACGATGTGACGCCGGTCAACGTGTTCCCGGTGGTCTTCGCCCGTTGCTTCGGCGAACCGCAGCCGCTGCAGGACGACCACAGCTGGTTCTCCACCTATGACCAGTGGTCGCTGTTCCGGAACGTCGACGAGATCACGGGCAACCGTCCGCGCCGCTGAACCGGGCCGCCCCGGGCCGCTTTTCCTTGCCGATCCCCTCCCGCGGGCCGACCTTGGGATGAACCCCATCGCCTACCGCTCGACATGGAGGTGACGCCCGGTGCTGCCGCGTCCGCTGCCGATTGCCCTGCTGCTTGCCCTGCTGCTTGTCC
>JACZKN010000397.1 GCA_014859985.1 Candidatus Krumholzibacteriia bacterium
CGCCAGCGCCGCCCCGACCGGCTGCAGCGCCTCGTCCAGGAAGAAGGTCTCGCCGCCGCCGTCACGCGCCGCGACCGCCACCCAGCGCGCCGGACCGGCAGCGGGCTCCAGCCCCCAGGCCACCGGGAACGGGCCTGGGGCCGCCGCCAGCGGATAGCTGAGCACCGCAGGGTCCTCCGGCAGCAGGACCTGGGCCGTGCTGCACCCCAGCAGGGCATGGGTCCCGGCCGCGGTGTCGCTGACGGCCAGCCAGAGGCGGCCGAAGGCATGCACCGGCGCCGCCGCCGGCACCACGTCACCCAGGTCGCGGTCGGTCCAGGGGTCCGCGGACGGGCCCGCGAAGAGGCGCAGGTGGGTCCGCCCGGCATCGCGCACCAGCACCGCCGCGGCCACCGGCACGGTCGGGTCGCCGGCCGGACCCGGGACGGTCGGCACCAGCACCGGCGGCAGCAGGCACTGGTCCAGGCCGCGGTACAGCCCGAAGGCCCCCGCTTCGGGATCGCGGACGGGGTCTCCGTCGCGGTCGAAGGCGTACAGCCCGTCAGCCGTCGCCAGCACGATCTCCGGTTGCTGGTCGTGGTCCAGGTCGCCGACGGCCGCGGGCAGCAGCCACTTGACCGGCTGACCGGCCCGCCGGCCGAGGGCGAAGGGCTCGACCGTGGCCGGGTTCCCGTCGTGGTCCAGGTACTCGCTCAGATCCCCCTCCAGCACCCAGACGCCGCCGCCCCGGTCCGCCAGGACGATCTGCCGGCGGGCGGCCGGGCTGCCCGACGCCTCCAGATCGGCGATCAGCACGTGGGACCCGCGCAGGTCCACTCCCGGCGCGAACGTGCGCTCGGCGTGGCGCGCGGGTCCGTCGGTCGCCTCGCGGCTGACGCTGAACGCCACCGTGTCGGCGTGGGTCCGCGCCCACAGGGTGTCAGCGGCGGCCTCGTCGACGAAGACGGGGTAGCGCCGGGGATCCAGGACCGTCGGCCCGAAGCCGGCGATGCGCAGGCCGGTCGGGGCGCCGGCCGCCGTGTCGGTGCGGGGATTGGTGTCGGGACCGAAATCCGCGTTGCCTTCGCCCCGGAAGGGGTCCTCGTCGCCGCCCAGGTACCAGCGCGAAGGCTCGGCCGTGTCGAGGTCCTGGATGCCGTCGGCCTCCTCCACGTCCACGCTCTTGCGCTGCGGGTCCGCGTTGAAGGGATTGCCCTCGGCCAGGAAGGCCTCCGCGATCACCGCCTCGTTGACGTGCCAGATGTAGACGCCGCTGCCGCCGCCCCCCAGGCCGGGGACGGACGAGCCGTTCTCGGTCATGAAGTGGTCCCATTCCGCGCCTGTCAGCCACTCCCGGGTGTCGACGGCGGGATCGAACTTCGCGCCCGGCCGGGGGATGCCGTCGGCCTCGCTGGCGTCCCAGAAGTCGCGCCGGAAGTTGCCGTTCAGGTCCCCGTCGAAGGACCAGAAGCGGTCCCCGTCCGGGTCCTGCAGGCGGTACTCGAGCAGCCAGTACTCCTGGGGCCCGATGTCCACGCGGGCGGCGGCCGCGGGCTCGCCGGTGCGCTCGGCCGGCGTCAGCCCGAGGCTGCCGCCCGGTGCGACGACGACCGGGGTCTGCCAGCCCATGAGCGCCTTGTTGTAGGCGCAAGGATGCGGCGGGCTCCAGCCCGCGTAGACGAACAGCCCGTAACCCATCAGGCCGAGGGTACCGATGCCCTGGCTGTCCGGCCGGCCGGCCGGCGTGAAGTCCACCAGGGGCAGCATGCCCAGGCGCAGGCCCACCTCGTAGCAGTACACGCCCAGGCTGCCGTACATGCCGTTGCCGTAGGGGGGCACCGGATCCTGGTACTCGCATTCCGGCAGCACGAGCACGTGCTCGATCCCGCCCGGCAGGCCCGCGGGGGGCAGGATCCCCTCCTGGACCGCCTCCGCCAGGTCCTGGGGGTCGAGATAGGTGCTGTAGATCTGCTCGGGGCTGTTGCCCAGCACGTCGGTCTCCTCGCCCGCCCCCGCGTGCACCAGCAGCACCGTGTCGTAGGCGCCCAGATCGAGCTCGCCGGCGAGGCTGTCCAGCACGTCCTTCGCCAGCTGCACCGGCTGCTCCCCCAGTTCCGGATGGTTGCCGTACCAGCCCATCGGCCGCGGCAGGTTCACCGTGCGCGGGTGCACGTCGACGTCGAGGGTGAAGGCCCCGCCGCTGACCGTGGCGTAGTACTCGGCCACGTCGCGCAGCAGGTGGTCGAAGTAGACCGAATCGTGGGCCGCGTAGAGGATCTCGCCCTGGCGCGGCGGCGG
>JACZKN010000398.1 GCA_014859985.1 Candidatus Krumholzibacteriia bacterium
GGGCCCGCACCAGCCGGCTCGAGGTCGAGGGCACCGCGCCGGGCAGGTCCAGGGCGTGGTGCAGGCTCATCTCCCGCAGGCGGCCAGAGTGCAGCCGGGCCAGGTGGGGCAGGGAGTGGCGGCCGCATTCCACCTTCTTGCCGAGGTACTGGGCCAGGGTGTGGTGGTGGACGTGGCGCGGGCAGGGGCCGGCAAGGACCTGGAAGCGGACCCCCGCCCGCTCCTCCAGGCGGAAGGCCACCTCCATGTCCTCGAAGCCGTAGGCGGCGAAGTCCTCGTCGAAGCCGCCCACGGCCAGGAACGCCGCCCGGGAGACGGCGGCGTTCTGGGTGACGAAGAACCGCGCCGGCGCCGGTCCGGCGGGCAGTCGACCCACGCCGCGGGAGTCCAGGTAGTCGAAGTGGGGCCCGTCCACCAGGCCCGGGTCGGTGACCACGCGGCCGATGGTGCCGCCCAACGGGTCGGACTCCAGGAGGTCCAGGTGGGCGGCCAGCAGACCGGGCGGCGCCACGATGTCGTCGTCCAGGAACAGGATCCAGCGCCCGGCGGCCGCCCGGGCCCCCAGGTTGCGCGCCCTGGCCCGGCCGAGGTTGCGGCCGGGGCTGACCACGCGCAGCCGCGGGTGCGGCCGCTGTGCAGCCGACGCCAGGAAGGCTCCCGTCCCGTCGCTGCTGCCGTCGTCGACCACCACGATCTCCCAGTCCCGACCGGGGCCGGCGTCCTGGCCCGCCAACGCCGCCAGGGTCTGCCGCAGCAGGGGTTCCTTGTCCAGGGTCGGGATGACGACCGAGAGCATCACCGCGGACAACCCTCCGCCTGGCGCCGCAGCTGCGCCAGCGAGACGGCCCGCGGCGGCGGGCTGGCCGGGTCCAGGCAATGGCGGAACAGGGCGTCCACCGCCTCCATGTTGGTGTCGAAGCCGGCGTGCCGCCGGGCCACCGCCAGGGCCGCCCGGCCGTAGGCCCGGCGCCGCTGCGGTTCCGCCGCGAAGCGCAGCATGGCTGCGGCCAGGGCTGCGGCGTCCCGCGGCGGTACCACCAGGCCCGATTCCCCGTCCCGGACCCACTCGCAGCTCGAGGGCAGGCTCGAGACGATCACCGCGCCGCCGGTGGCCATGGCCTCCAGCAGGCTGACCGCCGTGGCGTCGACGCTGGGCACGGAGATGAAGACGTCGCTGGCGGCCAGGGCCGTGGCGAACTCGTCGTGGGGCAGCCGCCCCAGCAGGGTCGAGCGGCCGGCGATGCCGGCCAGGTCGGCCATCCGCCGGAACGGCTCGGGATCCCCCTCGTACCCCGAGAAGAGGAACCGCGCCCGCGGTTCGGCCTCCTGCACCCGGACGGCCGCCGCGATCACCGTGTCGATGTTGTAGTAGGGCTGGGTGTAGCTGCGCGGCGAGAAGAAGAGGATCTCGTCGTCGCCGAATCCCCGCTCCCGGCGCCAGGCCGCCGCGTCGTGCGGCCGGAACCGGGCGAAGTCCACGCCCCACAGCACGCGGTAGGACCGCTCCGGATCGGCGCCCAGCTGCCCGGCGCGGTCCAGGATGTCCGCGGAATCCCCGGTCAGGGCCGCGCAGCTCGCCAGGGCGGCGCCGGCCAGCCGCAGCTTCAGGCGGCTCTCGAAGGGGGTGACGTAGACGTCATCGCCCCATACGGTCAGGACGTTGGGCTGGAAGCGGGAAAAGTGGCCCCAATAGCCGTAGCCGGTCAGGAAATGGGTGTTCAGCAGGTCGGGGCCGAGCTCCGCCAGCAGGCGCCGGACCTTGCGCAGGGACAGCAGGTAGCGCCAGGGCTTGGGCCCGACGGCACTGGAGATGTCGTGGACCGTGACCCCCGGGACCGGGCCCGGCTGCACCGTCAGCAGGTGGCACTCGTGGCCGCGCTCGGCGAACCAGCGGATCCAGCGCTCGGTGTGGATGTGGCGGCCGATGGAGAGGAAGGCCAGGCGCACGGGGACCCCCACGGTGGTCGGGCGTGATCCGCTCGGCAAGGCCGGTCCGGCAGTTCGGACGGCCCACCGGCTCCGCAAGCGCCGCTGGTGCCGGGAGCCGGATTCGAACCGGCACGAGGCAGCGCCCCAGGGGATTTTAAGTCCCCCGCGTCTACCAGTTTCGCCATCCCGGCACCCAGTGGCCCCGGATCTTCGGCAGGGGCCGTGGCGGTGTCAACCGGCAAACGAAAACGAGCCGCCGGGCGGCTCGTCGAAGGTGGAGGCGGCACCCGGACTCGAACCGGGGATAACGGTTTTGCAGACCGTCGCCTTAGCCTCTTGGCTATGCCGCCTCCGGAACCCGTCCATTATGGGAGCGGTCGCCGGCGGTGTCAACCCGACCGCCCCGGCGCGCCTCCGGCCCCTCCGGAAACGCCTGCGGGGAAGCCGGACCCGACTTCCCCGCGACGAGATGGAGCGGGCAACGAGACTCGAACTCGCGACATCTACCTTGGCAAGGTAGTGCTCTACCAACTGAGCTATGCCCGCTCGAAAGGTAGGCGGATAGATAATGCCGGCCCCGCCCGTTGTCAAATGGATTTTTCCACCAACTCGTTGTAGAAACGCACGGTCTGGCCCGCCACACGGTCCCAGGAGTAGTTCTCGATGGCGTGGATCTGGCCCTTCTGCCCCAGCTCGGCCCGGCGGTCCGGATCGGCCAGGATGGACGCCAGCGCCTCCCGCAGGGCCGCCGCGTCGCCGCTGGCGAAGAACACGGCGCAGCCGGCCGCGGCCTCCAGGTTGGGCGGGATGTCGCTGACCAGGCAGCAGCGGGCGTAGCTGAGGCCCTCCAGCAGGGTGATCGACAGCCCCTCGAGGGTCGACGGCAGAACCACCAGGTCGGTGTTGGAGTACAGCTCGTCCAGGATCGGCCCGTGGACGTAGCCCAGGAACAGGGTGCCGGGCGGGGCGGCGGCCTTGAGCTTCTGCACGTAGCCCGGGGTGAACCCCGCGTCCCCCGCCACCACCAGGCGGCGTCCCTCCCGCACGGCCCGGGGCAGCCCTTGCCACGCCTCCAGCAGCAGGTGGCAGCCCTTTTCCGGCACCAGGCGCCCCACGAACAGGACGAAGGGTCCGTCCAGGCCCCGGGTCCGGATCTCGGCAGGCGCGCGGTACACGGGCGGGGCGATGCCGTTGGGGATGTAGGTGGTGGCGCGGCGGTGGCGCTCCAGGTAATGGGCGCGCAGGGCCTTGGAGACCACGATGGTGCCGTCGGGCAGGACGGCGGCCGCCGACTCCCCCAGCCGCAGCACCGCCCGGGCCAGTCCGCCCCACTTGGCCCGCTGCCAGTCCAGGCCGTGCACCGTCACGACGGTCCGGCTGCGGCCCAGCCAGCGGGGCAGGCCCGCCAGCAGGCCCGGGCCCAGGGCGTGGTAGTGGACCAGGTCGTAGCGTTCGCCCAGGACCCGCAGGGTGGCCAGGGCCGTGTGGCTGATGGCGTCCAGGTGCTTGGTGGGGATGCTCGCGACGCGGCGCACCCGCACCCCCGGCAGGTCCGTCGGTCCGTCTGCTTCGCTGTAGTGGGGCCGGCTGAAGATGTCCACCTCGACACCCAGCGCCGGCAGCCGCGCCGCCAGTTCGGCCACGTGCTTCTCGATCCCGCCGTGCACCGGCGGGTAGCCCTTCTGGCCGATCATGGCCACGCGCAGCGTCCGCTCCGTCACCCTGCCGGGACCGTCCTTTCGCGACGACTCAGAGGGCGTAGGCCAGGTCCTGCGGGCGGCCGTCCTCCTTGATGGAACGGCAGGCCTGCTCGAGCACCTGGACCACGCGCAGGCCGTGGACGCCCGTGGTCATCAGCTCGGTCTTGCCGGCGACCACGTCCACGAAGTGCTGGGCCTCGACCCGCAGGGGCTCCACCGTGTCCAGCCGGGGGATGAAGACGTCGCCCGACCGGTACAGGAGCTGGAACTCGCCGAAGTTGTCGTAGTGCGGCTGCACGTCCACGCCCTTGTCGTAGACGCGGATCTTCTCCGCCGGCGAGACGTCGTCGTAGACCAGCATCTTGCGGCTGCCCACGACCGTGGTGTTGCGGATCTTGTTGGGATCCAACCACGAGACGTGGATGTGCGCAAGACGTCCTTCGGGGTATTCGAGGGTGAGGAAGGCCACGTCCTCGATGCCCAGGTCGTGCTGCACGTAGCAGCGGCCGGTGGCGCTGACCCGGACCGGGTCGGCGCCGAACAGGTAGTTGACGATGGAGACGTCGTGGGGCGCGAGATCCCAGACCACGTTCGCGTCCTTCTGGAAGATGCCCAGGTTCACGCGCTGCACGTTCACGTAGTAGACATCGCCCAGCTCGCCCGAGTCGATCAGGGCCTTGATCTTGCGCACGGCCGGCGTGTAGATGAACGTGTGCCCCACCATCAGCACGCGATCCCGCCGCCGGGCCAGGTCGATCAGGGCGCGGCAGTCGTCGCTGGTGGTGGCCATGGGTTTCTCGACGAAGAGGTGCTTGCCCGCCTCCAGCACCTGCCGGCCCAGAGGGTAGTGGGTCGACATGGGCGTGGCGACCACCACGGCGTCGATCGTCGGGTCCTGGACGATCGTCAGGTGGTCGGTGGTCTTGCGCGCGCCCGGATAGAGCAGTCCCACGTGGGCCAGGCGCTTCTCGTCGAGGTCGGCGATCGCCGTCACCTCCGCGTCGGGCAGACCGTTGAAGTTCCGGATGAGGTTCGGTCCCCAGTAGCCGCAACCGATGACGCCGACCTTCAGCATGATGCCCTCTCCTTGGTGTCGGGCGCCGCCGGCGGCGCCCTTTTCTCCCGGAAGACCGGCGTGCGCCCGCGCCCGGAACGGACCCCGGCTCCGTCCGGCTTGGGCGCGCACGCCCGTGACGGTGGTCGAGGAACGCGCGGCCCTAGTAGCCGCCCGTTCCCCTCAGCACAACCGGGATGGTCTTCAGCATGATCGCGAAGTCCCGCCAGGGGGACCAGGTGTTGATGTAGCGGATGTCCAGCCGCACCATGTCGTCGAAGGCGACCTGGCTGCGGCCGCTGACCTGCCACAGGCCGGTCAGGCCGGGCACGGCCTTCAGCCGCTCCATGTGCCAGGGCTGGTAGCTCTCGATCTCGTAGGCGATCGGCGGGCGGGGACCGACCAGCGACATCTCGCCGCGCAGGATGTTGAAGAGCTGGGGCAGCTCGTCCAGCGAGGTGCGCCGCAGCCACGCGCCGATGGGCGTGACCCTGGGGTCGGCCTTCAGCTTGAAGACCTCCTCCCCGGCGTTGGTCTCGCGGCACCCGTCGGTATCGCCGTTGATGAACATGGCGGTGAACTGGCGGTGGATGGCGTCGTCGCTGTTGTGGGCCATCGAGCGGAACTTGAAGAACGGGAACGGGCGCCCGTCGCGGCCGAGCCGCTCCTGCACGAACAGGACCGGGCCCGCGCTGCCGCGCTTGATGGCCAGGGCGATGAGGGCCATCAGCGGCAGGACGAGCAGCAGCAGCAGGGAGGCGCCGAAGACGTCGCCCGTCCGCTTGAGCCGTGCCGCGGCCCCGTTGTAGCGGGACGTGTCCGCCGGGATGTAGAACCGGGGGGCCGAAAGGATGTAATCGCTGTCGACGACCGCGAAAGCTGCCGCGTCTTCCTTCATGGTGCACTAACTCCCTTTGCCGAAGCAAAGATGATGTCCGTGTAAATGAAAGGCTACGAACGCGTTAGCTTACGGGCCATCGACATCCTCTCGCTGAGGGAGCGGTTCCGGGCAGAACGGGCAGAAACCGTTTCCGCCCGTGACCCCGGAACTATAGCATATCACAAAACGTAGTGTCCAGACCTAATCTGGAAAATTTCTTGTTAATCCCCCGGCTTTCGGGGACCGAGTTGGCGTATCGTCAGGCCGCGGCCGCCGGGGGCCCGCCCCGCAGCGGTGCTTTTTTGCTTTGCCTCCCGCCCGGCCGCCTCCTATCCTGTCCCCACAGCTTTCGCCATCGAGGGCATCGCTTTTCCGAGAGGAGCTAACGACATGGCCGAACACCAGCAGATCCAGCCCGCGTCGGGCAAGCTGGGCGTCCTGACGCCCGGCATGGGCGCGGTCGCCTCCACCTTCATCGCCGGCGTCGTCGCCATCCGCAAGGGCCTGCGGCTGCCTGTCGGCAGCATGACGCAGATGGGCCATATCCGCCTGGGCAAGCGCACCGACGACCGCCAGCCCCTGGTGCGGAACTTCCTGCCCCTGGCGGACCTCGACCAGCTGGTGTTCGGCGGCTGGGACATCTTCGAGGACGACGTCTACCAGGCGGCCACGAAGGCCGGCGTGCTGGAGAAGGACCTGCTGCGGGAGATCAAGGACGAGCTCGAGGCCATCAAGCCCATGCCCGCGGTCTTCGACAACCATTACGTCAAGAAGCTGCACGGGACCTACGTCAAGACCGGCAAGAACAAGATGGACCTGGCCGAACAGCTGATGCAGGACATGGAGACCTTCAAGAAGCGCAACGGCTGCGACCGCCTGGTGATGGTCTGGTGCGGCTCGACCGAGATCTTCATGAAGCGCTCCGCGGTGCACGCCGACCTGGCCGCCTTCGAGAAGGGACTCCGGGACAGCCACCCGGACATCCCGCCCAGCATGATCTACGCCTACGCGGCCATCAAGATGGGCGTCCCCTACGCCAACGGGGCGCCCAACCTCAGCGCCGACGTGCCGGCGCTCCTGGAGCTGGCCAAGCAGACCGGCTCCCCCACCTGCGGCAAGGACTTCAAGACGGGCCAGACCCTGCTGAAGACCGTCCTGGCGCCCGGCTTCAAGGCCCGCCAGCTGGGCGTGGCCGGCTGGTTCAGCACCAACATCCTGGGCAACCGGGACGGCGAGGTGCTGGACGACCCCGAGTCGTTCAAGACGAAGGAGGAGTCCAAGCTCAGCGTGCTGGACACCATCCTGCAGCCCGAGCTGTACCCCGACCTCTACGGCAACCTCTACCACAAGGTGCGGATCAACTACTATCCGCCCCGCGGGGACAACAAGGAGGGCTGGGACAACATCGACATCTTCGGCTGGTGCGGCCGGCCGATGCAGATCAAGGTCGACTTCCTGTGCCGCGACTCGATCCTGGCCGCGCCCCTGGTGCTGGACCTGGCCCTGCTGCTGGACCTGGCCAAGCGCTGCCCGGCGCTGCCCGGCGGCATCCAGGAGTGGCTGTCCTTCTACTTCAAGAGCCCGGTCACGCCCGAGGGCCTGCACCCGGAGCACGACCTGTTCATCCAGCAGACCAAGTTGAAGAACACCATGCGCTGGATGATGGGCGAGGAACTGATCACCCACCTGGGCCGCGAGTACTACGAGGAGTAGCGGCCGGGATGCCATGGTCGGCAGCGCCGGTTCCGGCCACGGCCGGGACCGGCGCCCCCATTTCCGTCGCCCGCCGGCGACGCAGGGAGGCCTGGACGTGAGGGACTGGACCATCGAAGTGCTCCCCGTGGGGCCCCTGCAGATGAACGCGGTGCTGCTGCTGTGCCCCGGGCCGGACGGCGCGCCGGGCGAGGCGGTGCTGATCGATCCGGGCGACGAGGCGCCCCGGCTGCTGGCGCGGGCCACGGGCGCGGGCTGCCGGCTCGTGCAGTTGCTGGCCACGCACGGCCATTTCGACCACGTGGGCGCGGCTGCCGCCGTGCAGGCGGCCTGCGGCCTGCCCCTGCGCTGCCACCCGGACGACGAGCCCTTCATCGCGCGCATGCCCGAGATCCAGGCCGGCTGGGGCTTTCCCGGCACGCCGGTGCCGCAGGTGCAGGCCGACCTCCTGGACGGGGTGACCGTCCCCTTCGCCGGCGGGGAGATCCTGGTGCGGCACGTGCCCGGGCATTCCCCCGGCCAGGTGATGTTCGTCCTGCCGGGTTACGCGGTGGCGGGCGACTGCCTCTTCGCCGGCTCGGTGGGACGCACCGACCTGCCGGGCGGCGACTTCCAGGTCCTGGAAAAAAGCATCCGGGAGCGCATCTACACGCTCCCGGACGAAACGGTCGTGGTGCCCGGGCACGGACCCGGCACCACCGTGGGCAGGGAAAAGGCGACGAACCCGTTCGTGCGCGGCTGACGGAGGCTACTACTCCTCCGCCACCACTTCGGCGGTGGTGGCGGCCAGGGCCCCCGCCTCGGCGGCCTCGCGCTTCTCAACCTTCAGCTTCTCCAGCCTCTGGTGCTTCTTGAGGAACTCCTTCTTGATCCAGTCCCGGTAGAGGCTGGCCCCGAGGCACCCCGAATCGTAGGCGTAGATGCTCTGGAAGTTGGCCGGGGCCTCCTCGATCTTGATGTTGCTCGTGATGATGGTCCGGAAGATGTCCCCGGCCTGGAAGACCTGGCCCAGTTCGCGGCGCACCTGGCGCTGCAGGGGGGTGCGCCCGTCCTTCTGGGTGATCAGCACGCCCAACAGCTGCAGCCAGACGTTCTGGCGCTCCTGCACCCGCTCGATCAGAGTCTTCATCTGGTGCAGCGAGGGCACCGCCAGGCCGCTGCACTGGGTGGGGATCAGGGCGTAGTCGGCGGCCACCAGGGCGTTCTGGGTCAGCACGCCCAGGTTCGGCGGCGTGTCGATGATGATCCAGCCGTAGGACGTGGACAGGGCGTCCACCACCTTGGCCAAACGGTCGGTGATCTGGGTCTTGGCCATGCTCTCGAGCGACGGGTTCGACGGCAGGATGTCGATGTTCTCGTCGTAGATGGTCGAGGCGATGCCGTCCTGGGGCGTGATGGCCCGGCGCAGGACGTCGAAGACGCTGCGGGCCGGCGGCGCCCCGTCCAGCTTGCCCAGCAGGGTGCTGGTGGCGCAGCCGTGGGGATCCATGTCGATCACCAGACATGAGGAAGTAACATCACTGTAACGTGTTAGACCTGCGGCGAGGTTGATCGCCGTGGTGGTCTTGCCGGTCCCGCCCTTGTGGTTGACGACCGCAATGACATTGCTCATAAAGGAGATCCCCTGCCTGTTGGGATGGTTGCCGGTAGGTCACCGCAAGCGACCAATATAGGCGCGTTGCCCGGAGCCCGAAAGAAAAAAGCCGTTTCCGCACCGATTGTCCTCTCCGCAGGACGGTCCGGTCAGGGATCCAGAGCAGTCTGGAACACCAGCAGCAGGCCCAGCCGCTGCAGGTGGTCCTCGGCCACCATCTCCATGGGGGGCTGGTCGCTGTTCAGGGAGACGGGCACCCAGCCGCCGGCCGAGAACCCGGAGCGGGCCGCCAAGGCCTCCAGTCGCACGGAGGAGATCCGGCCCAGGTGGAAGCGGTAGCCCAGGGCGAGGCGGGCCTCCAGGCCGGTCTGGGCCAGGCCTGACGCCGCATCCGGATCCAGGCTCACCACCCCGCCCCCGACGGCCAGGTAGGGGTGGGACGGTGCCTGCACCAGCCGCACCTCCAGATCCAGCCCGGCGGCGAACACGTTCCAGCGGTCGAAGCGGTGGACCGCCCCCAGTTGCCCGAGGTCCGCTTCCGCCAGGACGTCGTGGCGGGACCAGCCCAGTTCCGCGCGCAGACCCAGCCGGCGGCCGAGCCGGCGGCCGGCGCCCAGGACCAGGCCGGGGCCCGGCGCCAGTTCCGCCAGGTAACGGGAACTGCGGAACCCCCCGCCGTGGTCCGGATCCCAGGAGACGGGCAGCCCGTCCAGGGTCGCCACCCGCAGCAGGTCGCCGCCGTCCACGGCGCCCAGCCCGAAGTTGACGGTCCAGCGCGACCCGACCGCCGTGGCCTGGTCCGCGGCCGCATCCACTGCGTGGACCTGCTGGTCTACGCAGTGGATGCGGCCGCGGGCCGGGTCCGGCACGAAGTAGCACCAGAACGCGCCGCCGCCGGCGAAGCGGTTGCCGGTCCAGGCCCCCTCCAGTTTAACCGCGGGCACCCCGCCGATCTCCGCGTCGCTCCAGACGAAGCTCTCGGGCACGATCTCCTCGTCGTGCATCGCCCGGCCCAGACGGGCCCGCATGGCCGCGAGCACGTCGCGGTCCTGGAG
>JACZKN010000399.1 GCA_014859985.1 Candidatus Krumholzibacteriia bacterium
CGTCCCCGGCAGCCCGGTCCGCCGCCACCACCGGCCAGCGGACCCGGAACACCGCGCCGCCGCCGGGGGCTTCGCCGGCGCGCACGCTGCCGCCGTGGGCCGCGGCGATGCGCGCCACGATGGACAGCCCCAGGCCGGTGCCGCCCTCCTTGGTGGTCTTGAAGGGGCTGAACAGGTCCTCGCGGATCTCCGGGTCGATGCCCGGGCCCGTATCCGCCACGATCAGCTCGCAGGTCTCGCCGCCGTCCCGCAGGTTCAGGGCGACCTTCAGCTGGCCCTGGTAGTGCATGGCCTCGCAGGCGTTGATGGCGAGGTTGAGCGCCATCTGGGTCAGCTGGCCCGGGTCGGCGACCACCACCAGGTTCTCGGGATAGACGTCGCAGGTGACCCCCACCCGCCCGTCCTTGGCGGCGATGTGCTGGCGGATCTGCAGGGTGATCTCGTCGCGGAATTCCTGGGCCGGGAAGCTGCGCCGGGCGGCCGGGCGCATGCGGCTGTAGGCCAGGAAGTCGTTGATGATGGTGTTGACCCGCGCGCTCTCCTTCAGCACCAGGTCCAGCAGCTGGGCCTGGTAGCCGGCCAGTTCCAGCTCGCCGGCGAGGATCTCCACGCTGCCGCGGATGCTGGCCAGGGGGTTGCGGATCTCGTGGGCGATGCTGGCCGCGAGCTCGCCGACGGCGGCCAGGCGGTCGGCGTCGCGCACCCGCGCCGACAGCTCCTTCTCCCGGGTCAGGTCGGTGAAGATGGCGATGGCCCCGTTGCGGCGCCCTTCCGGTCCGGTCACGTGGTTGACGGCCAGGCCCAGGGGCATCTCCCGGCCGCGGCGGCGGACGACGATCTCGGCCCGCGACAGGGGCTCGCCGCCGCGCACCACCTGCAGCAGGGCGTCGGCCAGGGGCTCGAGCCCGCCGGCGGTGACCACGCGGACGTCGCGGCCGACGATCTCGGCCTCGGTCAGGTCCAGGGTGCGGCAGCAGGTGGGGTTGGCGCGGGTGACGGTGCCGTGGCGGTCGACGATGACCACACCGCTGCGGATGTTGTCCAGCAGCGTGCGCACCTCGCCGGTCGCGGTCCGGGCGGTCGCGACCGCCGCCGCCCCGTCGCGATCCCGGCGCACTTCGAGCCGGCGGGCCAGGTCGGCGGCGATCAGCCCCGTGACCAGGAACACCGCCATGTGCAGGCAGGTCACCAGCAGCGGCCAGCCCTCCAGGTAGTCCAGGCGCGAGTCGCGCCCCGCGACCAGCCAGCCCACCGCCAGGCCGAAGTGCCCGCCGCCGGTGAACACCGCCGCGGCCGCCGCCGCGGACATGGCGCCGCCGGCGCCCAGGTGCCGGGCCGCCAGCAACACCGGCACGCAGAACATCAGGGGGAAGGCCGAGTAGGGCCCGCCGGTGAACTGCACCAGCAGGCCGATGCAGACCACATCGGCGGCCAACTGGGCGGCCAGCAGCGGGCGCCGGGGCGCGCCCGCCGCCTGCGCGGCCCAGGCCACCGCGAGGCTGGTGTACAGCAGCCCGAGCGCACCGACCAGGCCGGGCCCGGCGATGCGCTCGGAGCCGAGGTAGTGGACGAAGATGGCCGAGCCGCTCAGGAAGATCGCCAGCAGCCCCCGCCACAGCAGCAGCCGCAGGTTGGGATCAACCGCCGCCGCCTGCCCGTCGCCGCGCTGCTCGCAGCCGGCGCCCGCCCCCGTGTCCAAGCCCTAGCCTCCCACGATGCTCGACATCTTGAACATGGGCAGGTACATGGCGATCAGCATCGAGCCCACCATGCCGCCCATGATCACGATCATGATCGGCTCGATGGCCGCGGTCAGGGCCTCGACCGCCGCGTCGACCTCGTCGTCGTAGAAGTCGGCGATCTTCGACAGCATCTCGTCCAGGGCGCCGGTCTGCTCGCCGATGCCGATCATCTGGACCACCATGGGCGGGAACACGCCCGACTCCTTCAGCGGGCTGGCGATGGTGTCGCCCTGGCTGATGGACTTGCTGGTCGCCTCGATCGCGTGCTGGATGACCTTGTTGCCCGCGGTGCGCGAGGTGATCTCCAGGCCCTGCAGGATGGGCACGCCCGAGCCGATCAGGGTGCCCAGGGTGCGCGTGAAGCGCGCCACGCCCGACTTGCGGATGACGTTGCCCAGGATCGGGACGCGCAGGGACAGCTTGTCGGTGGCCAGGCGCCCCTTGGCCGTGGCCCGGTAGCGCTTGAAGCCGAACCAGAAGGCCACCGCGCCGCCGCCCATCAGCCACCAGTAGTCGCGCAGGACGTTGGACGCGCCCATGACGATGCGGGTGGGCGCCGGCAGCTCGCCGCCGAAGTCCTGGAACATCTTGGCGAAGACCGGGATCACGAACATCAGCATGAAGACGCAGGCGCCGCCCGCCACCGTCAGCACGATGGTCGGGTAGGTCATGGCGCCCTTGACCTTGCGCTGCAGGGCGTCGGCCTTCTCCAGGAAGATCGCCAGCCGCGAGAGGATCACGTCGAGGATGCCGCCCGCCTCGCCGGCGGCGATCATGTTCACGTAGAGGTCGCTGAAGACCGCCGGATGCTGGCCCAGGGCCTCGGCCAGGGTCGAGCCCCCCTCCACGTCCGCGGTCACCTTCTGCACCACCTGCTTGAAGTGGGGCTTGTCCAGCTGCCGGCCCAGCACGTCCAGGCACTGCACCAGCGGCAGGCCGGCGTTGACCATGGTGGCGAACTGGCGCGTGAAGACCGAGAGGTCCTTGACCCCGACGCCCTTGCGCTGCAGGAAGGAGAGCTTGAGCTCCTTCGGCTTCTTCTTGATCGAGGTGATGGTGACCCGGCGCTTGCGCAGGTACTCGCCCACGTCGTCGCGGGTCTTCGCCTCGTACTCGCCGGAAAGGACCTCGCCCTTGGCCGACTTGCCCTTCCAGAGGTAAACGGTTGTGGCGCTCACGGGTATCCTCCCTGTCCTAGACGCGCTTGCCGACGGGTTCGCCGATCATCTGCAGCAGTTCCGCGGGATCGGGACTGCGGCCCATGGCCTGCTCCGTGGAAATCCACTTGTTCACGACGGCCTGGTAGAGGGACTGGTTCATGGTCTGCATGCCGTGCTTGTGCCCGGCCTGCATCAGGCCGTAGATCTGGTGCACCTTGTCGTCGCGGATCATCGCCTTGATGGCAGGGGTGCAGACCATGATCTCGAGCGCCAGCTGGCGTCCGCCGCCCCGCTGCCGCGGGATCAGCTGCTGGGTCAGCACGCCCGCCAGCGAGAATGACAGCTGCGAGCGCACCTGATTCTGCTGCTCCGGCGGGAACACGTCGATGATGCGGTTGATGGATTCGAAAGTGCTGTTGGTGTGCAGGGTCGCCAGCGCCAGGTGGCCGGTCTCGGCGATGGTCAGGGCGGCCTGGATCGTCTCGCGGTCGCGCATCTCGCCGATCAGGATGATGTCCGGATCCTGCCGCAGCACGTACTTCAGCGCGGCGCCGAAGCTCTTGGTGTCGCTGTTGACCTCGCGCTGGTTGACGATGCAGCTCTTGTGGTGGTGCACGAACTCGATCGGGTCCTCGATCGTGATGATGTGCCCCTTGCGCGAGGTGTTCAGGGTGTCGATCATCGTCGCCAGCGTGGTCGACTTGCCGCTGCCGGTCGGACCGGTCACCAGGATCATGCCCTGGTTGCGGCCGATCAGCTGGCGTACCACCGGCGGCAGGCCCAGCTCCTCGAAGGCGAGGATCTCGTAGGGGATCTGGCGGATGGCCATGCCGGCGACGCCGCGCTGCTGGAACACGTTGGCACGGAACCGGCTGATGCCCTGCACGCCGAAGCTGAGGTCCAGCTCCTTGTCGTTCTCGAAGCGCTTCTTCTGCTCCTCGTTGAGGATGCTGTAGGCCAGGCGCAGGGTGTCCTCCCCCGTCAGCACGGGGAAGTCGGTGGTGACGATGTCGCCGTCGATGCGGTACTGCGGCGGCAGGCCCGCCGCCAGGTGCAGGTCGCTGGCGCCCTTGCTGACCATCTCCTCGAGCAGTTCTCTCATTCCGGCCACGTCGGCATCTCCCGTCTAGGCCGCGTCAGTCCGCCACGGCGGTCTCACGCAGGACCTCTTCGATGGTGGTGACGCCCTTGGCCACCTTGATCAGGCCGTCCTCGCGCAGGGTGAGCATCCCGTCGCGGCGGGCCATGTGCCGGATCTCGGTGGTCGAGGCGCGGTCCAATATCAGTTCGCGGATGGCCGGCGTGATCGGCATCACCTCGTAGAGGCCCTGCCGACCAGCATAACCCGTGCCCCCGCACTTCTCGCAGCCCTTGCCGTGGAACACCGGGGTACCGGGCTCCAGTCCGACGTCCCTGAGGGCCTCATCGGAAAGCGTGAGCTCTTCCTTGCAGTTCTTGCAGATGCGGCGCACCAGGCGCTGCGCCATGATCAGCAGGGTGGAACTGGCCACCAGGAAGGGCTCGATGCCCATGTCGATCATGCGGTTGACCGTGCTGGGCGCGTCGTTGGTGTGCAGGGTCGAGAGCACCAGGTGGCCCGTGAGCGCCGCCTTGGTGGCGATGCCGCCGGTCTCGAGGTCGCGGATCTCGCCGACCATCACGATGTTCGGGTCCTGCCGCAGGAAGGCCTTCAGCGCGGCGGCGAAGGTCAGGCCCACCTCGTCGCGCACCTGGACCTGGTTGATGCCGTCGATGTTGTACTCGACCGGGTCCTCGGCCGTCATGATGTTCAGGTCCGGGTTGTTCAGCTTGGACAGGCACGAATACAGCGTGGTGGTCTTGCCCGAGCCCGTGGGCCCGGTCACCAGCACCATGCCGAAGGGCGCGGCGATCGACTTGTAGATGTCCCGGATCGCCTTCTCCTCCATGCCGAAGTCGGCGAGGTCCAGGTTCAGGTTGCCCTTGTCCAGGATACGCATCACGACCTTCTCGCCGAAGATGCAGGGCAGGGTCGAGACGCGCAGGTCCACCTTCTTGTCGCCGATCTTCAGCTTGATGCGGCCGTCCTGGGGGACCCGCCGCTCGGCGATGTCCAGTTCGGACATGATCTTCAGGCGGCTGATGATGGCGTTGCGCAGCTTGATGGGCGGCTCCATGACCTCGTGCAGGATGCCGTCGATGCGGTAGCGCACCCGCATGTTCTTCTCGTAGGGCTCGATGTGGATGTCGCTGGCCCCCATGCGCACGGCCTCGGCCAGCAGCGTGTTGACGAGCTTGACCACCGGCGCGTTCTGGCCCTCGGCGCCGGTGATGTCGTCGTCGTCGCTCTCCTCGACCACCTCGATGTCGTCCTCGATGCCCTCCATGATCGAGGCCAGCGAGTCGGTGGTCGCGTAGAACTTGTCGATGGCCTTCTTGATGGCCATCTCGCCGGCCACCGCCGGCTGCACGTCCAGGCCCGTGATGAACTTGATGTCGTCGATGGCGAAGATGTTGCTCGGGTTGGCCATGGCGATGAGCATGACCCGCCCGCGGCGGCTGATGGGCAGCACCTGGAACTTGGTGGCCACCTCGCCGGGCACCAGGTCGATGCAGTCCATGGAGATGTCGACCTTGTCGAGGTCGAGCACGGGCAGGTTGTAGACCTTGCCGAGGAAGTCCGTGTAGGTGGCCTCGTCGATGGCGCCGGTGCGCACGAGGGCGGAGCCGAGGGAGCCCCCGTCCTTCTTCTGGGCCTCCTGCGCCTTGGCCAGGCTGGAGGCGTCGATGAGGCCGGCCTCGAGCAGCTTCGCGGCGATCTTGTCCCGGTTTGCCGTGCCGGAGCCGTGGTTCATGCTGGTCGTCCCCGCTTCCAAGGGTGCGCATCCGGAGCGTGTGGCCGGCCGCGCCGGCGAAGGCCGCAAGGGCCGCCGCGCCCGCGGGCGCCGCCTGCTCCTTCCGGTCCAACCGTTTGTTCGGACGGGAAGCCCCGGACTTTAAGGAGATTTGCGGGCTGCGGGGCCCGCCGCCGCGGAATCCGGGCCGAAGACGACCAGGGGACCGATCCGGGCCGCCAGGACGGGCCCGATGCCCTTGACCCGCTGCAGGTCCTGCGCGGTGCGGAAGGGACCGTCGGCAAGGCGGGAGGCGGCGATGCGGGCCGCCAGCTTGGGACCAACCCCCGGCAGCAGGGTCAGGCTGTCCTCGCTGCAAGTGTTGACGGGCAGCGGACCGGTCAGGACCGGGCGGCGAGGCCCCGGGTTGCGGTCCGCTGCCCGTCAACACTTGCAGCGAGGACAGCCTGACCCTGCTGCCGGGGGT
>JACZKN010000400.1 GCA_014859985.1 Candidatus Krumholzibacteriia bacterium
GCGGCGCGGGGTGGGGGGCGGGGACGGCTCCTGGAGGGAGAATAGGCCACGCCCCCACGGGCCTTCCCCCGGAAGGGGCGTCTCTTTAAAAACAACATATACAACGATTTATGCCATCTCCAGCGTCATCCTGTCCCCCAATTGACATCATATTATCATCATGCTACGATACGCCCAGTCTCCGGTATCTAGGGAGATGGCTACTCCCTTGCCGGCAAGGCGCACACCGGGCTTCTCATCCGCAGAGCCGGTCACTTGACGCATGAGAGTCCTGGTGCGGTCGAATCGGTTTCGGGGGAAACCGTTCAGACGCAGCTGATATTCGGTTAGACCCGCCACAAGAGCAACGAACACCAATCCGGAAGTCAGCGGTACCCGACGACGGGTATCCACTTTTGTGTTTGCCAGCAGTCCTGGAGGATTGGGAATGTGTGCGAAGATGCTACTTGCCCGTGACAATCGCATATTGCTGCCAACTGTCATCGGTGTCCTTCTCATCATGGCGTCGGGCACCGCCCTGGCGCAGACCATCATCTATCAGGAAGGGTTCGGCGGTGGTTCTCCCGGCTGGTACCCCGACAACGGGGTCTGGCAGATCGGCGAAGCCACCGTCGGCCCTGTCGGCTCCGGAGTCGTCGCCGGCACGGTCCTGGGCGGCAATTATCCCTTCCAGGCCTATTCGCGCCTGATCAGCCCGTGGATCACGCTGCCCGCCTCGCCGCAGGACGGCGCCTTGTGGCTGAGGTTTTCGCAATGGTTCAACCTCCACACCTCTGACGGTATCGACATTGGGCGGGTCCAGATCAGGACCAACGCACCCGGTGACACCTGGGCGGACCTGTCCAACACGATGCAAGCCTGGTCGCCGTACTGGACAGAGTTCATGATCAGCTTGGCGGCGTATGCCGGCAGCACGGTCCAGATCGCCTTCCTGATCGACGATGCGGACGGCGGCGCCACTGGCCACAACGAATCCCACGGCTGGTACATCGACGATGTGTTGGTCCTGGCCGGTAAATTCGCGGACAGGACGCTCCATACGTTCGACGACGCCCTCGACGACAGTTGGGAGGGCTGGTACGCCCAGAGGGGCTGCTGGGAGATCGGCCGGCCGGCCTCCGGCGTCGCCACGCCGCGCAGCGGCACCCGCTGCGCGGGCACGAACCTGCACGGCAGCTATCCTTACCAGGCGGATTCCCGGTTGATCAGCCCCTCCTTCGTGCTGCCCGCGGCGCCGCGGGACGAGCAGATCTGGTTGTCCTTCTGGTCTTGGAGCAGCTTTTCCGCCTCCGACGGCACCGACTACGGGCAGGTGGAGGTCCAGGTCGACGACGGTCCCTGGGATGTCGTGCAGGCCGGCATTGCCTACTGGGCCAACTGCTGGTCGCCGTGCGCGGTCGACCTTTCGGCCTATGCCGGGCAGACCGTCCGCCTGGCGTTCCACGTGGTGGACATCGACGGCAGCGGAACCGGCCACAATGAATCCCACGGCTGGTTCATCGATGACGTGGCCATCCGCGAGGGCAGGCGCTGGGTCAACAACGTCGACGATCTCGAAGGCACGATCACCGGCTGGTCGAGCACCCAGGGCCTGTGGCAAATGGGCGTGCCCACGAGCGGGCCCGGGGCCGCGCACTCCGGCCAGGTCTGCTGGGGAACCAATCTCGCCGGAAATTACGGCCTGTATTCGCAATCGTCCCTCGGCTCGACCTGGATCGACCTGCCCACCGAACCACCGGTGGTGTTCTCTTTCTGGCATTGGTTTGCCTTCTCCACGAGCGACGGCGTCGACTACGGCCGCATCACGGTCCATCACGCGGGCGGCGACTCGGTTATGACGAACAATTTCGTCGGCACCAGCGGGGGCTGGACCCAGTACAACCTCGACCTTTCCGCCTTCGCCGGGCAGTTGGTGCGGATCTTCTTCAGCATGTACGATGTCGACGGCGGCGGAACCGGCCACAACGAATCGTCGGGCTGGTACCTGGACGACTTCTCGTTCGTGAACCTGGAGACCAGCAGCCCGCAGCCCCCGATCCTGACCGGAGTGACCTGGTCGACGGGGGCCCCGGTCGTCAACTATTACGCCGACGCCGGATCGCTCGATCAGGTCTGCATCTACGTCAGCAAGGACCGCGACGACATCCTCGATCTGAGCAACCGGATCGCCGTTCTGCCGGCTGCCGGCATGGGGAGCTTCACCGACAGCGAGCGGCCCGGATGGGGCCGGTACTACTACTCGGTCACCGGCGTCGATGCTCTCGGCCACGAAAGCGCTGCGTTCGGGCCGGAGCTCAGCGGTGTCGACGGCTCCTTCGACGTACCGGCGCGATCCGCCGCGGTCATGCACGGGTCGCACCCGAATCCTTTCAATCCGCAGGCGGAGATCAGTTTCACGGTCACGCAGGCCGCGCACGTCGTGCTCGAAGTGTTCGACCTCAGGGGCCGCCTGGTCGCCCGTCTTCTCGACGAGCCCGTCCTGCCGGGCCTTCACGCCGTCCCGTTCGGGGACCGGCGTCTCGCTTCCGGTGCCTACCTGGCCCGCCTCCAGGTCGGTGGCGAGGTCAGGACCTGCAAGATGATGTTGGCGAAATAGGCGCCGACTTGGCACGTGCTCATCGCTCCGGCCGCTGAACCCGCGGGGGTTCGGCGGCCGGGTTTCGCGGACCACCCCCCGGGGGGTGGCAGATTAGATTGCACATTGTTATATAACACGTTAAGGTGATTTGCGCGCGCGGTATTCTGTATACCGACCTCCCTTGGGAGCAGGCCCGGTCCTACCCCACCCGCGCCGGGCCCCGGAACACCTCCCGCCCGTGCCACGCCAGGTACTCCGGCCGGGCCAGGTACTCCGTGCTCTGGGGCGCGCGCAGCTCAGCCGCGTGGAACCGCAGCAGGTGCCGCTGTTGCCGGTCACCGATACAACCGATAGAACTTGAAGGCCTTCGGCCACTCCTGCCGCGGCTTGAAAGCGAGCGCCACTTCCTTGTCCCCCAACGCAGATTCGGTGAGGATGACGTGATCCTCATGTTCCTTGGCCTGTTCGAACTCGCGGGCGGTGACCTGACAAACCGCCTTGGCAAACGGTCCCGAAAGCCACTCTGCGACTTCCGCTGATTCGCGGAACTTGAGATACGCCGCGAGTGACGCGTGAGCAGCCGCGAGCACCGCAAGACCGGGGGGCACATCGTCCTTGATGAGGATGTACATCTTCATAGCGTGACCTGCCAGGCGTTGAGGATTTCGTGTTGGCGGCCCCGAAAAGAAGATACGCGACTTGAGGACGTTTGTGCATTCGGAGATCCCGTCAAGGTCCACGCGCCGGCACCGCTATCGTACCACGACGACCGCGCCCCGCCCAGCCACGACCGCCGTTAGACCGCCGCATCCACCCCCAGGTACCGCCGCATGAAGCTGTCCCGCACCTGGGCGGACTCGGCGGAAAAGCACCCCTCGAACATCGCCATCCCCCGCTCGCCGATGGCGTACGGCAGCGCCGACAGCACCAGCCGCCCGCCCTCGCAGTAGGCGTTCAGCTGGTAGGTGCCGCGGGGGTCGATGCGGTCGCCCGTGAGCACGCAGCGGGCCAGCCAGTCGCGCATGGGGGCGGGGCCGGCGTTCAGGCGCCGGAAGCGCTCCTGCAGGTGCGCGTGCTCCAGGAACAGCCGGTCGATGGCCGCCGTCGTCCCGGTCGAGTAGTGCGACTGCAGGCCCGCCGTGCACCCCAGGCAGAGGGCGTACTCCACCCACGGCTCGCCGCGGTGGACCTCCTTCACGATGAAATAGGGCATGGCGACCAACTGGACGCGCATGGCCGAGAACACCTTGCGCCCCGTGTCGACCAGCGGCTCGCGGCAGGCCAGGCAGTGCATGAAGCGCCCGCCGAAGGAACGCTCGAACTCCCGCGGCAGGCGGATCCGCCGTGCCATGAAGGCGCAGCGGAAGAAGATCATGCCCAGCTCCCGGGCGTCCGCGCTCATCTCGTCGTCGTCGTCGTCCTCGTCGTCGTCTTCTTCGTCGCACACACCGTCGAACAGGTCGTCCTGCTCCGAGCGCGGCTGCCCGGCCGCCTCCGCGTCGGCATCCACGCGCACGGCCCGATGCCATTCGTCCAGCCACAGGGTCGGCTCGCCCGGGTGGTGGACCGCCCCGCGCACGAAGACCTGGATGACCGGAGGCAGGGCGCCGTGCGGCTGCTTCAGCGACCGGCGCACCACCTGCGCCGCCCAGGTGCCCTCGCCCGACTGCGGCTGCAGATGCTCGTCGCGGAGGTAGGTGCAGGTCTCGAGGCCGGGGTCGAGATCGGGCGTGAAGAGCCAGGCGCCGCGACGGGCGCTCGTGCCGGTCGCGCGGGGCGTGGGACGGCAGTCAGGAACATGGCGGTAATATTCGTCGGCGAAACGCATCGGCGGGCCTCCCGATCGGCGCGCGGGCAGGGCCCCCCGGGGGGCCTTCCCGCGCAGGTCAGCGGTTTGCCACCGGGACGACGCGGTCGCCTGCGCCGGGACGCGGGCGCGCGCCGCCCGTGTCGGCCGCGCCTGGACAGACGACGGCCGGCGGTGGCGTGCAATAGGGCAACCCAAAGCCACTTATGAGCTTTGTGATGTACCTAGAGCATGTTGGCCGCTGATAACGTGGGGGAAGCTCACGGATCGATCCTCTCGAGGCGATTCGGATGCGATGCGTTTCGGTATAGGGCTCCCGTTGCCGGGAACGGAAGTGAGGATAGGCGAACCCCGGGCCGACCGTCAATCGACAAACTGCCTGCAGGATCGTTCCGCGCGATGGAACGGCGGTCCGGCATCCTGGGGACCATCGAGAGCGTAATTTAGCAGCACGGTATGGAACCACAGTCATCCTCGGCTACATCGCGAACCCCGGGGCGCATCCTGCACACGCCCCGGGGAGGGAGGGGGCGCCCCGCAGTGGGGGATGGGGCGCCCCCCGCATCAGGATCGCGCCTGCGCCGTCCCCTCGACCCGGCGGCCCGCCTAGCGCAGCGCCCCGCCCTGGTCCTTCTTCTCCTGCTTCGCCTCGGCCGCCCGCCCCGAGTGCCGGACCTGGGCCGGAAGCAGCGACGTGTACTGCAGCAGGCCGTTGCGCCGGTTCACCAGCACCATGCTCGTGGACGCGTTGGGGTAGAGGGCCGTGTCCTCCTTGTTGTCGAACTTCACCCACTGGCCGTCCATGAGCAGGTCCATGTCCTTGAACTCGGTGCCGCGCTCGACGCCGGCGCCGGCCTCGACCGTCGCGAAGATGCGCGTGTCGGTGCGGTTATGGCCCCAGAGCTCGCTGCCGGCGCCGCCGAGGCCGAACTCGTAGGATTGCTGGTCGTCGTAGACGTCTTCCTCCCAGGTCTCGAAGTAGGCATGGTGGCAGATCGCGTTGATGGACAACCGGTAGTGCGCGCCGTCGGCGGTCGTGAAGTCGAAGGTCCGCGGCTCGGCGAAGAACGCGGTCTCGGCGTCCCGGGCGAGGCCGGAACGCACGTTGCTGGCGGGGTGGCTCGAGAACCCGTCCCGGTCGCGGCGCTGGCCGCGCGCGCATTCGCCATAGTACTCCAGCTTCTCCAGGATGCGGGCCTGGTGCTCCCGCGCCTGCTCGCCCTCCGCGCGCACCAGGTAGTGCACCGCGGCCGCGTCGGCTTCCAGCTCCATGTCGCGGGAGTATCCGGCCAGCGCCAGCTCGGAGGCCGTGGCCGTGACGATCATGGCCACGCCGGCGGCGACGGCGACCCCGGCGTCGTTGTCCTGGGACGCGACCGCTCCGGCCATCAGGATGCCGGTGAGGGCCCCGATGCGCGCCGCCTTCTCGGCGCTGCGCAGCTGGCGCAGGCCGTGGCGCATCTCCACGTGGGAGATCTCGTGGGCCAGCACCGCCTCCAGCTCCAGGTCCGTCTCGCACATCTCCAGCATTCCGTCGTGCACGAAGATCCAGCCGCCGGGGCAGGCGACGGCGTTGGGGGTGGGCGCCTCGACCGCCGTGAACCGGTACGGGTAGCCCCGCAGCGGCAGCGGCCAACGGTCCAGCACGCGGGCGCCGGCCTCGCGCAGCCGGCGCTGCACCGCGTCGTCGGTGACCGCCGGGAACGAGCCGCGCACCTGCACCGCCACCTGGCGGCCCAGGGCCATCTCCTTCTCGTAGTCGGGCAGCAGATGGATAGGGGCGAAGCAAGACGGGCACAGAGTGTGGCCGTCGGCCAGCGCCTCCTGGGGCGTGGCGTACTCGGCGCCGGCCGGGAAGCCGCGGCCGTGGTTGGAGCCCTTGAAGTGCACCACGCCGGTCGCCGCGTTCAGGACGTGGGGCAGGACGCCGGCGTCGCTGGTCACCAGGGCCAGCAGGGAGTCGATGTGCTGCTGCCCCATGGTCTCGTCCGAATTGCGCGGGGCGATGAACCGCAGCTGGCCCTTTTCGCCGCGCTCGCCGGTGAACGCCATCTCGGCGACGCCGCGTCGGGTGTCCAACTCGACCTTGCCGATGGTGATCGTCTCGGGTCCCAGCAGCGGGAACAGGCCGCTGCGCAGCTCCAAGGTGGCCAGATCCCGCTCGATGGGCACGTACACGAAGGGGTTGGCGTTGACCGAGGGCCTGAGGGTGTAGCTGCGGTTCTGGTAGGTGTTCAGCCAGGCGAACTCGCCGGTGGGGCGCTCGGCCGCCCGCGCCGGCGCCGTCGCCACCGCCGCGGCCACCAACAGGGGCGGCACGATTCTCGATAGGGTACGCGATGGCATAGCGGCTCCCGTCGTCAGTCTGTGCTGGGGATAGGGTCGTCGGTCCGCATTATGCCTGCGCGGCGTGGTCGGGGCAATCGTGGGACGGCAAGGTGCGGACGGCGCCTGATACCGTGGAAATCCGGCAGGAATCCGGCAACGGCTCTTGACCAAAGGTATAACCATGGTTATACTCAACACCATGAAAACCGCCATCTCCATCGCCGACGACCTATTCGCCGCGGCCGACCGCCTGGCCCGGCGCCTGGGCGTGTCCCGCAGCCAACTGTACCGCACGGCCTTGGCCGCCTACCTGGAACGCCACGACGAGGACGAGATCACCGCCCGCCTGGACGAGGTCCACGGCAGAACTGAGCCGGTCACCCTCGGCCCCGCCCTGGACCGCCTGCAGCGCGCCAGCCTGCCCCGGGAGGACTGGTGACCCGCCGCGGCGAGATCCGCTGGGCCGAGCTGGGCGAGCCCCGCGGCTCGGGGCCGGGATACCGCCGCCCCGTCCTGGTCGTCCAGGCCGATCCGTTCAACCGCAGCCGCATCGCCACGGTCGCGGTGGCGGCGATCACTTCGAACCTCGACCTGGCCGCCGCGCCGGGCAACGTGCTGCTGTCGGCTGGGGCCAGCGGTCTGCCACGGGACTCGGTGGTCGACGTGTCGCAGCTGCTGACCCTCGACCGGCGATTCCTGGGCGAGGCGGTGGGCACGCTGCCCGCGGACCTGACCGGGCGGGTCGAGGAGGGCCTGCGGCTGGTGCTCGCCCTGTAACCCCTGCCTGGAATTCCTCCCCGCCCTCGCCCCTACCCACGATTGTCCTTGCGTGTGGCGATAAATCGGATCTTATTATCCACTATAATCCAGCCAGGAGGCCCCCATGAGCGAACTGATCCACGAACGCCGCCGCCGCCAGGACCTGCTCAAGCACATGATCCGGCAGCTCCACGCCGGCGAGGCCCCCGAGGCCGTCAAGCCCCAGCTGATCAAGCTGTTGGGCCGCATTCCCTACGACGACGTGGTGGCCGTCGAGCAGGAGCTCATCGCCGACGGCATGCCCGTCGAGGAGATCCTGCGCCTGTGCGACGTGCACCACCAGGCCATGGCCGGGGCCCTCGACCCCGGCCAGGCGCGGGACCTGCCGGCGGGCCACCCAGCCCGGGTCATGGGCGAGGAGAACCGGGCCCTGGCCTGGGAACTGGAGGCCGTCGGCCGGGTGGCGGCGCAACTGGCGGCCCTGCCCGCGGACGACGCCCCGGGCGAGCTGCTGCCCGAGCTGCGCATGCACTTCAACTCGCTGATGGACGTGGAGAAGCACTACCTGCGCAAGGAGCACCTGCTGTTCCCGTTCCTGGAGCAGCACGGCATCACCGGCCCGCCCACGGTCATGTGGGGCAAGCACGACGAGACCCGCGCCCTGCTGAAGGCCGCCGGCGAGACCCTGGCCGCCGCCGCCGCGGGCGGCGCCACCGCGGGTGAGGTGGCCGCCGCCCTGGAGCTCTCCCTGCAGCCGGCGCTGGAAGCGATCCAGGGCATGATCGACAAGGAGGAGCAGATCCTGCTGCCCATGTGCCTGGACACCCTGACGGACAAGGAGTGGTTCGCCGTCAGCGAGGGCAGCGACGAGATCGGCTGGTGCCTGGTGGTTCCGGAGGCGCGCTGGGTGCCCGCGGGCATGGATGCCCCCGCGGCCGGCGCGTCGGCCGACGAGCGTAAGATCAAGCTGCCCACAGGCACGCTGACGCCCGCGCAGTTGGAGGCCATGCTCAACACCATCCCCTTCGACGTCACCTTCGTCGACGCCGACGACACGGTGCGCTACTTCAGCCACGGCAAGGAGCGCATCTTCGCCCGCACCAAGGCCATCCTGGGGCGCAAGGTCCAGTACTGCCACCCGCCCAAGAGCGTGGGCATGGTCGAGCGCATCCTCGAGGACTTCCGCGCCGGCCACCAGGACCACGCCCGCTTCTGGATCACCCTGGGCGGGCGCTTCCTGTGCATCGAGTACTTCGCGATGAAGGACGCGGACGGCGCCTACCTGGGCTGCCTCGAGGTGAGCCAGGACCTGACGGCCAAGCGCGCGCTCGAGGGCGAGCAGCGCCTGCTCAGCTACGTGGGCGGAAAGGACAGCCATGAGTGAGCGCCTGGACATCACCCCGGACGTGACGGTGGCCGACCTGCTGGCCGCCTGGCCCGCCCTGGAGGACGAGCTGATCGCCGCCGCGCCGCCGTTCGCCAAGCTGCGCAATCCGCTCTTGCGGCGCACCATCGCCAAGGTGACGACCCTGCGCCAGGCGGCGCGGGTGGGCGGCGTGGCCCTGCCCGCGCTGATTGCGCGGCTGCGCGCTGCCGCGGGCCAGCCG
>JACZKN010000401.1 GCA_014859985.1 Candidatus Krumholzibacteriia bacterium
GCGGCAGCCAGGCGGCGGTGTCGGCCGGGGCTCCGGACCCGGACTGGCTGCCCCTGCCGCGGCTGGCGGTGGACTCGGGCGCCTATGCGGACCTGGTCGCCCTGCTGGCGGACCTGACCGGCCCCCGCTTCGCCGGCCGCGTCACCCACTGGCCCGACCGGCCGATCCCGCTGCGCATCCCGCCGGCGGAGAGCGGCAGCGTGGACCTGGCCGCCTGCCTGCGCACGGCCATGGACCGCTGGAACGAGGGCGAAGCGGTCCCCTGGTTCGCCGCGGTCGACACCGCGGCCTGGGGCGTGCGCCTGGTGCACCTGCCCGGGCGGCACCTGGTGCCGCCGCTGCAGGCGCAGATCACCCGCCTTGATCCGGCGGGCCGGCCCCTGCGGGTGCACATCCTGGCCGGCGACAACTACGACGACCCCTGGGACAGCGTCTACGCGGTCCGCGGCCTGGTCCACGAACTGGGGCACGCCCTCTTCCTGTGGGGCCACTCGCGGGACCGCGAGCACGTCCTGTGGGGGGCCGCGCCGCCGCTGGTGGGCGCCCCCTCGGCGGACGAGAGGAAGGCCGCGCTCCTGTGGCACGGCCTTCCCGAGGGCTGCGACCTGGACCGCTACCGGACTGCTACTGCACCGTGAGCCAGAACGGCGCCATGGCCACCGGCCGGCCGTCCATGAGAGCGACCCGGGCCAGGGTGCCGTTCTCCCGCAGGGTCGCCAGCAGGGTGGGCACGGGCAGGCCCGCCCCCGCCAGCGGGCCGGCCCAGCCGTCGGTCACCGCGGCGACGGCGGCCCGGACGCCGGCATTGTCCCGCAGGGACTGCAGCAGGATCCGCTCGAGCAGGCTCAGTTCCTTGCCCCGGCTGACCAGGGTGATGCGGTCGTCCCGCTCCAGGCCGAGGGTCCAGCGGGCCGAATCGAGGGCGCGGCTCAGCCCGCCCAGGCCGTCCACCAGGCCGTGGTCCAGGGCCTGCCGGCCGGTCCAGACCCGGCCCTGGGCCACCGCGTGCACCGCCTCGCGTTCCAGCTTGCGGCCCTCGCCCACCTTCTGCAGGAAGCGCTCGTAGAACTCCTGCATCTGGGCCGTGAAGAGGGCGCGCTGCCCGGCGCTGAAGCCGCCGGCGTCGCTGAACAGCAGCGCGTTCTCGCCCCGGGTGACGAACTCCCGGTTGACGCCGATCTTCCGGTACATGGCGCTGCGGTCCATCTTGCCCGCGTAGACGCCGATGGAGCCGGTCAGCGTGGCCGGATCGGCGAAGATCGAGTCCCCCGGGCAGGCCACGTAGTAGCCGCCGCTGGCGGCCATGCCGCTCATGGAGACGATGACGGGCTTGCGCTCCTGCAGCCGCCGGATCTGCCGCCAGATCAGGTCGCTTGCCAGCACGCTGCCGCCGGGGCTGTCCACCCGCAGGATCACCGCTTCGATGCCGTCGTCCTCGGCCATGCCCGCGAGGTGGTCGACCACGGTCTCGCTGCCGGCGATCTTGCCCTGGAAGCGGTCGAAGCGGCTTTCGCCGGGCATGATCACCCCGGTAAGGTAGACCAGGCCGACGGTGGGCCGGCCCCGGCCGCCGCCGCGCGGCCGGTCCAGGCAGTAGTCGGCGAAGTCGGTGACGTCCTGGTCGGCGAAGCGCTGCTCCAGCAGGTCTTCCCAATAGCCGAGGGTGTCCACCACGCCGGCCGCGAGGGCCGACGGGGCGTCGAACATGCCCTGGCCGATCCAGGCCGCAACCTCGTCGCGGCCCCGGCCGCGGGCGGCCGCGAGCTGGTCCAGCAGCGCCGCCCAGCGGTCGTCGACGATGGCCTCGATCATCTCGCGGTTGGCCGCCGAGGCCTCGCTGCGGGTCATGCGCTCGGGCGCCGACTTGTACTTGCCCACGTGGATGAAGTCGGCCTGCATGCCCAGCTTGTCCAGGGTGTCCTTCATGAAGTCCAGCTGGGCCGTCACGCCCAGGACCATGAGGGTGGCCTCGGGCGACATCATCACCTGCTCGGCCTGCGCGGCCAGGACGTAGTCGCGGGTGTCCGCCCCGTCCAGGTAGGCCACCACCGGTTTGCCGGAAGCGCGGAAGTCGGCCACGGCCCCGGCCAGCTCCTCCACCTTCGCCCAGTCCGCGTCCACCCCCTGCAGGTCCATCACCAGGGCGGTGATCCGCTCGTCGCGGGCGGCCCGCTCCAGGGCCAGCACCGTCTCGGCCAGGGTCAGGTCGCCACCGCCCTGCATCTGGCCCCAGAACGAGTCGTCGCGCTCCTCGGGGAAGCTGCCCCCCAGGTCCCAGACCAGGACGCCGCCGTCGACGCTGACCGATTCCTCCAGGCTGTGCACCAGGAGCCACACGGCGCCGAGGCCGCCCCCCACCAGCACGGCCACCACGGCGAACACGATCCAGAACTTCTTCATGGTCCGCTCCTCGGCGGGCCCGCGGGCCCGCCCGTTAGCTGCGGCAGAAGGCCGCCAGGGCCCGGGCGGCGCGGTCGATCTTGCGGAAGACCGGCACGCCCGCCTGCTCCAGGCGGCGGCACAGGGGGTCGTAGAGCCTTCCGGAATCGACCACGACGACCGTGGGTTTAGCGCTGGCCGCCAGGATCCGGATCAACTGCGAGGCCTGGGACGCCGGGCCGTCCAGATCCTCCGGGTGCCGGCCCGCCGGGTCGGCCGGCAGGTTGTCCAGCGCCGGGGTCACCGGCACCGAGCTGAAGATGGCCGCGTCCACCGCCGGCGACGCCAGCAGCGCGGCGCAGCTGGCGCAGAAGGCGTCGGTCCCGGTCATGGGCGTGCAGTCGATGGGGTTGGTGCGGTGGGCGAAGGCCGGCAGCACCCGGTCCAGCACCGCCTGGGTCGCCGGGTCGAAGACAGCCAACTCGAGATCCTCCAGCCGATCCATCACCGTCGAACACTCGAATCCCGCGTTGCTGATGATGCCCACCCGCCGGCGGCCCGGGTCGCGGCCCGCCAGCAGGGCGAAGGTCTTGAGCAGGTCCTCGAACTCGTCCAGGGATTCGGCCACGGTCACGCCCGCGGCCTCCAGGCAGGCCCGGGCCACGGCGTAGTCCCCCGCCAGGGACGCCGTGTGGCTGGCGGCGGCCTGGGCCCCCAGGGCGGTCTTGCCCGCCTTGAACACCACCACGCGCTTGCCGCGGCGGCGCGCTTCGCGGGCGGCGACGAGGAAGCGGGCGCCGTCGCCGGGCCGGAAGCCCTCCACGTAGCAGGCGACCACCTGGACGCCCTCCTGGCCGTTGAAGTGCTCCAGGAAATCGGCCACCGTCAGGTCCATCTGGTTGCCGAAGCTGATGCTCGCCAGCGGGTGGATCACCCCGTCGTAGTTGCTGGCGAAGGTCACCAGGTAGGCCCCCGACTGGCTGACGACCGCCAGGTTCTGCCCGCGGCCGGGCGCGAACGGCAGCTTGTACTGGGGCAGGAAGAAGGTGTTGTACCGGTCGCGGCTGACGATGCCCAGGCAGTTGCCGCCCACCAGGACCGGGCCGCCGCCCGGGCGGTCGTGCCCGGCGGCAAGGACGGCCTCGATGCGTGCCGCCAGGTCCGTCTGCCCTGCCTCGGCGAATCCGCCGGGGATCAGGATCACCGACTCGGCCCGGTCCTGGTCCACCAGCGCGGTGATGGCCGCCAGGGCGCCCTCGGCCGGGATCGAGACCACCGCCAGGTCCACCTTGCGGGGCAGGGCGGCCACGTCCGGCACGCAGGGCACGCCGGCGATGCCGGCCTCGCTCGGGTGCACCACCCACAGGTTCCTGCGCAGTTCCCCCGCCGAGCGCAGGAGGTTGTCCAGGATGATCCGGCCGGGATTCGTGCCGCGGGCGCTGACCCCCATCACCACGGCGCTGCGGGGCTCGAGCAGGTTGCCGATCCTGGCCAGCGGCCGCGCCGGGCCGCGCCACTTGCGCCGCGACAGCAGGCCCACGCCGTCCAGGGCCACGAGCCGACCGCCGCTCGTCACCGCGGGGTTCAGTTCGATCTCCTCCAGGGTCCAGGACGACTCCCCGCCGGGACCGCAGAGGCGGCCCAGCTCCGCCAGGGCCAGCACCGCGGCCGCCAGGTGCCGGGGCGCCAAGGGCGCCTCCGGATACAGGCGCGACGGCGCGCAGACCAGGCGCAGCCAGGGATGGGCGGCCAGGGCGGCCAGCACGGTCGCTTCGTCGAGGCCGGCCGCCGGCAGGATCAGGGTGCTGGTGCCGCCGCTGCCCTTGCCGTACCACTCGGTCAGGGTGCCGCCCACGCCCACCACGACGCAGGGCCCGAAGGCCGGGTCCTGCCGCAGGCTCAGCAGCACTTCCTGGCCCGGCAGGTTGGGGGCATGGGGGACGAAGGCCCCGGCCATGACGCCCTCGAGCAGATCGCCCAGGCCGCCCGTCCTGACCCGAGCGGCCAGGGCATCGGCCTGCCCGAGCACCGCGGCAGCGGCGTCGCCCGGCCCGAGGCGCAGGACCGCGACGCCCCCGGCCTCGGTCTTGTGCAGGATCCCGCGCCCGACGGCCTTGAGCAGCAGCC
>JACZKN010000007.1 GCA_014859985.1 Candidatus Krumholzibacteriia bacterium
GGGTGCGCTCGCGCCGCGCGCCGTGACCAGGCCCAGGCGACCGGCGCCCCGCACGCTCCGGTCGGCGAAGGGGATGGTCGTCACCTCGGCCCCGAGGGCCTCGACCTCGCCCACGGCGGCGGCCTCGCCCGGCCGCAGCAGGCTGACCACCAGCACCCGATGCCGGCGGGAGAGGGCCCGCACCAGGTCGCGTACGGCGGTGCCGCCCCCGTGCCCCACGCGGGCGTGGGGCAGGTAGGGAGTCAGCACCATGATCTTCATCGGGGGGACTCCAGGCGGGCGCGCCGCCGGCGGGGTCAGAACATGGTGTAGCCGCGGGCGTTGGCCAGGTCTTCCTTCTTGCGGTCGAGTTCGACGACCCACTCGGTCGAGCCCTCCTCGAGGTGGGGCCTGGTGCGCAGGATGAAGGCCGTGGCCTCCTCGTCGATCTCGTCCTCGATCTGCAGGTCGCGGGTGATCAGGCCCTCGATCAGGAAGCGGAAATCGCGTTCGTCGATCTCCAGGTCCACCAGTTCGTCGTCCAGCAGGCGGTCGGCGATCTCGCGGGCCAGCACGGCGATGCGCTCCTCGGACAGTCTCACGGCGACATTCCTCCGCGGGGCGGCGGGCCCCGCTCGATCCGGTGGTGCCGGGCTGGCGCCGCGGGCGCGCTCAGATGACGAAGCCCCGCTTGCGGGCCAGTTCGCGCTTGATCTTGGCGCGCAGGGCGCCCACGTCCATCTCGTGGGCGCGGATCTCCGCCAGGTGCTTCTGCACCGTGGCCTCGACCTCCTCGTCGATCTCCGCCTCGGCCTGCATGTTCGCGAAGATGGCGTCGTCGACGGCGCGCACCACCAGGTCGACGCTGCCGGCAAGATGGATTCGCCGATCCTGCTGGATGAGCTTGAGGATCCGGTCCGAGAGATGCTCGATCTTGCGTCGGCTGAGCCGCAACGGGAGGCCTCCGGGGACGGGTCAAGTGCGCCGCGCGGGCCGTTTCGCCGCCGCGGCGCGCCGCGCGGACATTCAAATCCTTTTCGCGGGGGTTGGCAAGGAAAAAGGGCCGGGTTATGTTCGGGCGCGGCCGCCGGGAACACCGGCGGCGCCGTCGCGTATGATCCCGGTCCCGAGAGAAGCCGCCAGCCCAGCCGTGCCGGGGACGCCCCGGTCCAGGGGGAGACATGACCGACCATCCGACCCTCGACAAGATCCAGGCCGAACAGTGGTCCGGCCGGCTGGCCGGCGTGCTGGCCGAGACCGGCAAGGTCATCGTCGGCCAGCGCGGGATGATGGAGGGCCTGCTGCTGGGGCTGATGACCGGCGGGCACATCCTGCTCGAAGGCGTGCCGGGCCTGGCCAAGACCCTGGCGGTCAGCACCCTGGCCCGGACCGTGGACGCTCGCTTCCGGCGTATCCAGTTCACGCCCGACCTGTTGCCGGCCGACATCACCGGCACCACCATCTACAACCGCGAGACCGGCGCCTTCACCGTCAAGCAGGGGCCGGTGTTCAGCAACATCGTGCTGGCCGACGAGATCAACCGCGCGCCGGCCAAGGTGCAGAGCGCGCTGCTCGAAGCCATGCAGGAGCGGCAGGTCACCATCGGCGGCGAGACCTTCGCCATGGCCGACCCTTTCCTGGTCCTGGCCACCCAGAATCCCATCGAGCAGGAGGGGACGTACCCCCTGCCCGAGGCCCAGGTGGACCGCTTCCTGATGAAGCTGCGGGTCGGCTACCCCGGACGCGACGAGGAACGCCTGATCCTCGAGCGCATGGCGGGCCGCGAGCTGCCGGAAGTGGACAAGGTGCTCGACCCGGAGGTGCTGCGGGGGATCCGTGACGCCGTCGGGCGCGTCTTCGTCGACGACAAGATCAAGACCTACATCCTGGACATCGTCTTCGCTTCGCGGGATCCGGAAGCCGCGGGGCTCGACCTGGCACCGCTGATCGCCTGGGGCGCCTCGCCCCGCGCCACGCTGGCCCTGACCCAGCTGGCCCGGGCCCGGGCCCTGCTGCGCGGCCGCGCCTTCGTCGTCCCCGAGGACGTCAAGGCCGTGGGCCACGACGCCCTGCGCCACCGCATCCTGGTGACCTACGAGGCCGAGGCCGAGAACCTGACCAGCGACGACATCGTGTCGGTGCTGCTGGACAACGTCGAGGTGCCGTAGGCCGCCATGGAACCCCGACGTGCCGGTACCGCCATCCCCGCCGAGGTCCTCGCCGCCGTGCGCAGGATCGAGATCCGCACGCGCCGGCTGGTGGACGAGGTCTTCAGCGGCGAGTACCACTCGGTCTTCAAGGGCACGGGCATGGAGTTCCGGGAGGTGCGCGAGTACGTCCCGGGCGACGACGTGCGCACCATCGACTGGAACGTGACCGCCCGCACCGGCGACCCCTTCGTGAAGATCTTCGAGGAGGAGCGCGAGCTGACGGTCGTGCTCTGCGTGGACATGAGCCGCAGCGGCTGGTTCGGCTCCGGCGACCGCAACAAGGTGGAGGTGGCGGCCGAGCTGTGCGGCGTGCTGGCCTTCTCGGCCATCGCCAACAAGGACAAGGTGGGCCTGGTCCTGTTCAGCGACCGGGTCGAGCGGTTCATCCCGCCGGCCAAGGGCAAGAGCCACGTTCTGCGGCTGATCCGCGAGCTGCTGACCTTCGCGCCGGAGGGCCGCGGCACCGACCTGAACGAGCCGCTGCGCCTGCTGGGCTCGGTGCTCAAGCGCAAGGCCACCGTCTTCCTGGTCTCGGACTTCTGGGCCGGCGACTTCACCCGCAGCCTGGCCACCGTCGGCCGGCGGCACGACGTGGTGGCGGTGCGGGTGCGCGACCCGCGGGAGACCGAGCTGCCCCCGGTGGGGCTGGTGCGCTGGGTGGACGCCGAGAGCGGCCGCGAGTTCCTGGTCGACACCTCAAACGGCGCGGCCGTGGCCCGGCTGCGGGCCCGCGCCCGCCTGCACGACGAGCATCTCGAGCGGGGGCTGGCTGGCCTCGGCGTGGACCTGGTGGACATCGACGCCACCGCTTCCTACGCCGAACCCCTGCGCCGCTTCTTCCTGGCCCGGGAGGGCCGGCGCGGGCGGAAGGGGCGGCGATGAGGGGGATGCGGGCAGCCC
>JACZKN010000402.1 GCA_014859985.1 Candidatus Krumholzibacteriia bacterium
GGCGCGGCCCAGCCGGCGGGACCTTGCCCCGGGCCGCCGGCACCAGGCACCCGGGTCCCGGACCGATCAGGTCGTCCCGCCCCATGCGCTGCAGCGCCGCCCGCAGCTGCGGCCAGTTCTCGGGGTCGTGCCAGCGCAGGAAGGCCTTGTGCAGGTCCCGCTGCTTCTTGCGCTTGGGGCTGTCCACGACGTCGTCCGGCCGCGCCCGCCGCACCACCTTGCGCAAGGGGCTGCGCCCGGAGTGGTACATGGCCGTCGCCACCGCCATGGGCGTGGGGTAGAACGTCTGCACCTGGTCGGGCTTGAAGGCGTTGCGCTTGAGCCACAGGGCCAGGTTCAGCATGTCCTGGTCGGTGGTGCCCGGGTGGGCGGCGATGAAGTAGGGGATCAGGTACTGCTGCTTGCCCGCCTGCTGCGAGAACTTCTCGAACATGGACCGGAACTTCTCGTAGCTGCCCACCCCCGGCTTCATCATCTTCTGCAGCGGGCCGTCCTCGGTGTGCTCGGGGGCGATCTTCAGGTAGCCGCCCACGTGGTGGGTCACCAGCTCCTTGACGTACTGCGGCGACTCGACCGCCAGGTCGTAGCGCAGGCCGCTGGCGATGAGCACCTTCTTGACGCCCTTGACCTTGCGCGCCTTGCGGTAGAGTTCGATCAGCGGCGTGTGGTCCGTGTCCAGGTTGGGGCAGATGCCCGGGTACACGCACGAGGGACGGCGGCAGGCGGCCTCGATCTCCCGGCTCTTGCAGGCCAGCCGCCACATGTTGGCCGTCGGCCCGCCCAGGTCCGAGATCACCCCGGTGAATCCGGGCACCTTGTCGCGGATGTCCTCGATCTCCCGGAGGATCGACGCCTCGCTGCGGCTCTGGATGATGCGCCCTTCGTGCTCGGTGATGGAGCAGAAGGTGCAGCCGCCGAAGCAGCCCCGCATGATGTTGATGGAGGTCTTGATCATGTCGTAGGCGGGGATCTTCGCCTTGCCGTAGGAAGAATGGGGCACCCGGGTGTAGGGCAGGCCGAACACCGCGTCCATCTCCGGCGTGGACAGCGGCACCGGCGGCGGGTTCAGCCACACGTCGCGGTCGCCGTGGCGCTGCACCAGGGCCCGGGCGTTGCCGGGGTTGGTCTCCGCGTGCATGACGCGGCAGGCGTGGGCGTAGAGCACCGGGTCGTCGGCCACGGTCTCGTAGGCGGGCAGCCGCACCACCGTGCGGTCGCGGTCGCCCCAGCGCAGGCGCAGCTCCTTCGGCGCCTGTTCCAGGGCCACCGGCACCGATGCCGGCGCCGCGGACGGGGCGCAGCCCTGGCCGGGCATCACCCAGGCGTAGGGGTCGGCGTGGTCGATCAGCTGCCCCGGCGTGTCCAGCTCCGTCGAGTCCAGCTCCACGAACCCCGCCGGCACGGCCTTGCGCATGAACGCGGTGCCGCGGATGTCCGTCAGCTGCCCGATCTCCTCTCCCGCCCCCAGCCGCTGGGCGATCTCCAGGATCTGGCGTTCGCCGTTGCCGTAGACCAGCAGGTCGGCCTTGCTGTCGGGCAGCACGCTGCGCCGCACCTTGTCCGACCAGTAGTCGTAGTGGGCGATGCGCCGCAGGCTGGCCTCGATGCCGCCGACGACGATGGGCACGCCCTTGAACGCCTCGCGGCAACGCTGGGCGTAGACCAGCACGGCGCGGTCGGGGCGGCGGTCGCCCGCGGCGTCGGGGGTGTAGGCGTCGTCGTGGCGCAGCCTTCGTTCGGCCGTGTAGCGGTTGACCATCGAATCGAGGTTGCCGGCGGTGATCCCGAAGAAGAGATTGGGACGGCCCAGCTCCCGGAACGGCTCGGCGCTCCGCCAGTCGGGCTGGCTGATGATGCCCACGCGGAAACCCTGGGCCTCCAGCACCCGGCCGACGACCGCCATGCCGAAGCTGGGATGGTCCACGTAGGCGTCGCCGGTGACGACGATCACGTCGCAGGCTTCCCAGCCCAGCTTGTCCATCTCGGCCCGGGTCATGGGCAGCTCCGGGGCGATGCCGAAACTCGCGGCCCAGTACGGGGGTCGCGAGAACAGGGGCACGGCCTGGGGCATGGCGGGCGCGGGCATGGGCAACGGCCTGTCGGAAAAGGATTTTCAGAAAACCGGCACGTAGGGCACACTTAAGCGGGTTCCGGGGCCGCCGTCAAGGCGCCCGGCCCCCGGCGGAAGGAGCGGCATGACCGCAGGCAGGGACCGCAATCCACGGGCTCCGGGCAGTCGGGACCAGGCGCTGCAGCAGCACCTGGTGCGGCTGTGGACCCGCCTGATGGCCGAGCGCGAGCCGCCGGCGGTGGACCGCTGGCTGGGGCGCGCGCTGTCCGCCCTGGACGGCCTGCCCCGGGCCGACCGACTGCTGCTGGGGGAGCTGCTGACCGACGGCGTGCGCTTCGCGCCGCTGACGCTGTTCTGCGAGGCCTGGCGGCAAGAGGGGCACGCCGAAGGTTCGGATCCGAACCATCGGCTCGAAAAAGGCACCACGCCAACCGGCCCGGAGACCTGGCGCCGCCTGCGCCGCCTCGCCGTGCCGGTGGTCTTCTTCTGGACCTTCATGCGCAAGCGCGAGGAGGGCGCCCAGCTGCCCCCCATCGCCCCCCCGGGCCCGGACGCCCTGGAGGTCTGGCGCGCGGTGAAGAACTGGGCACCCTGGTCGGCCCGCCCCCCACCGATGCGGCGGGTGGCCAACCGCCCGCCCACGCTGCTGTCCTTCTCCAACACCAGAACCCGGACGCCCTGATCGGTCAGGGTCTGAGCTGCCATCAAGCCGGACATCCCGGCCCCCACGACCAATACATCGGCTGCGGTTCGTTCATTGCTCATCAGGTCGAATACCCCCATTCTGTAATGCAAGC
>JACZKN010000403.1 GCA_014859985.1 Candidatus Krumholzibacteriia bacterium
GGGACAGGGCGGCACAGGCGAGGGCCGCAAGCAGGACGGCGGGGCTGCGGGGACCGCTGGCGGCGGCGCGGGCGGGGTGTCGGCTGCTCGGCTTCACTTCGTGATCACCTCGCCGAGGGGCTCGGCGGCCCCGGACATGGAGTCCACCGTCCGCATGGGGATCCCGGCCTCCTTGCTGATGGCGGTGAAGAAGCCGTCCTCGTCGCCCTGGGCCACCACGATCAACAGGTCGGCCGCCTCGGCGGCGATGCGGTTGAAGTCGTCGGACTGGGCGCCCCGGCGGGCATTGCCGCCCAGGTGCAGGGTCAGCACGGGGATGCCCCGCTCCTTGGCCGTCTTGATCAGGCCCGTGATCCGCTCCATCTCCTGTTCCCGGCTGACGCCGGCCGCGCCCAGGCCCTTGGAGCTGTACCCGGGCACCACGACCAGGGTCTTGACGCCCTCGAGATCGCCGGGTGCGGCCGTCGCGTTGGCGGTGTAGGCCACGCCCTGGCGCTTCAGCAGCACGCCGGCCAGGTTGATGTCGACGCTGCCGCCGGCGGCGGTCAGCAGCAGCGGCTGATCGAAGACGGTTTCGGCCGCGGCCGGCAGGGAGGGCGCCAGCAGGGCGGCCAGGCAGCCCAGGAGAATCATCGTGCGCATGTCGTTCGCCTTTCGTTCGCGGGCCCGGGCCTGCGCCGGCCGCGCCGGGTTGATCTAGAAGCGGAGCCGGAACTCCAGCATGACGCGGTCGCTGCCCACCCGGTCCTCGATACGCGTGATGGTTCCGTCCTGGCTCACGTCGTAGTCGTCGCCGTTGGCGATGCGGCGCACGTATCGCCCCTGCAGGCGGACGTTGTCGTTGAGCTGATAGTAGAGCTTCACCGCGAACTCGTCATCGTTCTCGTTGTAGTCGTCGTTGTCGACCCAGTCCGAGACCGTCACGTACTGCAGCTGCAGCCGGGCCTTGGGCAGCGAGCTGGGGCTGACGTAGACGCGGCCGTACCAGACGCGGCTGCCCTCGGGCCGCCGGTCGCGGTTGGGCCAGTTGCCGCCGATCGAGCCGTTGGCGTAGCCCGTGCGGTCGCCCCACCACCAGGTGGGGTAGATGGGGCTGAAGATCTCCTCGCGGTCGGTCGTCAGGTCGTCGCCCTGGTAGCCCGCGGTCCGGATCTCGGCCTTGATGGTCCGGAAGGGTCCGGCGCTCCACGAGTAGCTGAGGCCGGCCATGTAGCCCATGCCCGACTTCTCCGGCAGACCGTCGAGGGTGTTGAACTCCTGGTGGGCCAGCTCGACGAAGTAGCGCAGGTTGCGGTAGCGGATGCTGCCCGACGAGCCGAGGCCGCTGATCATGTTGTCGTCGAAGACCCCGCGGCGCTTGTCGTAGACGGTGTAGCCCATCAGCGTGTGGTTGTAGAGCTCGTACTCGAGCTTGGCCACATAGAGCTGATCGCTGCCGGGGCGCGGATAGTAGCCGTCGTCGGACAGGTTCTGGCCGGTGATGGCCCCGAACAGGGTGAGGGTCCACAGCCGGTAGGAGAAGTCGCCGCGCGCGCCGTCCCAGCCGTCGGTCAGGTAGTAGCTCTCGCCCAGGGTCAGCCCCTCGCCGATCTGGAACTGCTGGCGGCCGAATCGGAAGCGGGCCAGGTCGAAGACCAGGAACCCGGGCGCCATCAGGTCGGCGTAGATCTGCGCGATCGAGTAGCGCAGGGTGCCCGTGCCGGCGATGGAGCGCGCCGGAAACACCGGGTTGTCGCTCAGGGTCACGAAGTCGGTGCGCAGGCTCGCGTCGCGGGAGACCGGCGCGTGCATGTAGATGCGGCCCAGGAACCGCATGTAGTTCAGGTCCTCCCGGTCGTCCCGGGCGTCCCAGAACCGCTCGGCGTAGGAGCGCATCATGAAGTCGCCGCCGAACTGCACCTGGGCCGCGGCGGGCAGGGCGCCGACGCCCAGGGCCGCCGCCGCGAGTGCCAGGATGGTTCTTGCCATGCTTGCCTTGTGCATCCCGTTCTCTCTCAGGGTTGGGGAGCAGGGGTGTAGACCAGGCCTGTCGGCTGGGCCGATCCCCGGTTGGGCACCTCGACCGTGCCGAGGACCGTGCCGTCGGGGCTGACCTGGAAGACGTAGTCGTAGTCGCCGGAGCTGTTGCACATCCAGAAGCTGACGCCGTCCCAGGTCATCCCCGTGGGGAAGACCACGTCCTGGCCGCCGGCCGGGGGCAGCGGCGCGGCGAAGACGGCCTGCCACCGCTCGACCTCCGGCAGCCAGACGTAGACCGAATCCGCGTCCTTGTCGTTGGCGTAGAGGCTGCCGTCGGCCCAGGCGATCCCGCGCAGGCCGCCGGCGGTCCGCGGCGCCGGCAGGGTCTCCAGGATCTCGCCGGTCACCGGGTCGATCCGGTCGATCACGTTCCAGTCGGGCGTGGTCGTCGACTGGTTGGCCACCCACAGGTGCTGCCCGTCCCAGGTCAGGTCGCGCACCGTGCCGGTCGGCCGCGCAGCGAGGTCGCGCGCGAGGGACATGGTCCCGCCGGTGGTGTCGACGCGGGCCAGCAGGCGGTCGGGCAGGGAGAACGACAGCCACAGCCTCTCGCCGTCGAAGGTCAGCCCCTGCAGGCTGGCCGTGGAGACGGGCGTGCTGGCGTAGCTCTCGCGCCACGCGCGATCGATGATCGAGTACCGCTGCACCGTGCCGGTGCCCAGGTCGCCCAGCCACAGGCTGCCCAGCGAGGGGTCGTCGCCGGCGACGACGCGGAACAGGCCGGTGCCGACGCCCTGCTGGCCGTCGGCATTGGTGACGGTGACGTCGCGCGGGCCGGCCGCGGCGGCCGCGTCGATGTCGAGCTCCACGGTCAGGCGGTCGGCATCGTCGACCGTCGCCGACACGACCGTGATGCCGGCGCCGAAGTCGACCGTCAGGCCCTCGCGGAAGCCGCTGCCGGACACGGTGACGGTCCGGGACTGCCCCGGGCCGCCGAGGTTCGGGAAGACCTCGGTCACCGCCGGGGGCGCGGGCGCGGCCAGGTTGCGGGGCGACCAGGCCACGGCGCCGGGCTGCCCGTAGGGCAGGTCGAACCGCTGCAGCTCGCCGCCGGCGCGGTCCAGGAGGAACAGGTGGTCGGCCGGGCCGCTGCTGTTGACGGTCCAGAAGTTGTCGCCGTCGAAGAAGATGCCCGCGGGGAAGATGTAGGAGACGCCGGCGGGCTGGCCTCGCGGCGGGACCGGCGCGCTGAAGCCGTCACGCCACAGGGAGCGGCCGGTGTCGAAGACGTAGACGAAGTCGTCGTCCTTGTCGGTGTAGTACAGGCCGTTGGCCGCGCTCTCGCCGTAGTCGCCGGCGTTGGGCCCCACGTGGCACAGGCCGCGGGGTTCGGCGCTGGGCAAAGTGTGCCGGTCCAGGATGTCCCCGGTCTCGGGGTCGATCCGGAACAGCTCCGGCGGCGTGCCGTAGGTGACCGAGCCGGCGTTCAGGACCCACAGGTGGCTGCCGTCCCAGGCAAGGTCGCGCACCGTGCCCTGGCCGCCTGGCGGCGCCGGCAGGGTCCGCATGACCACCGGATCCCCGCCCGCGCTCAGGTCCAACCGGTAGATCGCGTCGGCGCTGCCGGCGGCGGCCACCCACAAGGTGGCGTCGTCGCAGGTCACGCCCTGGACGAAGGTCTCGCCGGTGAAGGCGGCGAAGGGCCAACTCCCGCGTTCGGCCAGGTGGCGGTCGAGCATGAGGATCCGCTGGGTCTCGTTCTCCACCAGGAAGAAGTAGCCCTCGCGGTTGTGCAGGCCCACGGCCTCGTCACCGTCGTCGAAGAAGAACCCGCCGCAGCCGGTGAGCCACAGCGCCCCCCCGACGGCCAGCAGGACCGGGATCAGTCCCTTGATCAGCGTTCGTTTCATGGTCCGTCGGCTCCCGCGCGTTCCCGCGCCCGGATCGGCCGCAGTGCGCCCCCGACCTGCTCTGGTCGGGGCCGCCCGCAGCCAGGGCTTCGCAGCCGTCCTGGGTCATCGTCCTCAATTTGTATGCCAAGCACTTTTCGTTGTCATTAGGCGATTTAGATACCATCTTGGCTCCGAAGTGTGCGATAATAGCACAGTTCCTTGTGACCAATGAGAACGACCGCCCCGGGCCCGCCGGCCGGTGGCGGCGGCAGGGAGAGGGCATGGCTGGGCGCGCCGGCAGGCGGAAGCGGACGACGGCCAG
>JACZKN010000404.1 GCA_014859985.1 Candidatus Krumholzibacteriia bacterium
GACGTGCACGCCGAGCTCGCCGGCGCCCGCCACCTGTGGCCGGGCCGGGCCGTGCGCCTGGGCGGCGCCGTGGACGAACGCAGCCGCCAGGTGCCGGTGATCGTGGAACTTGCCGACCCCTACCGCCGCGAGGGCGACCGGCCGGCCCTGATCGAGGGCATGTTCGTGGAGGTGGAGTTCACCGTCCCGCCGCCCGACGGCGCGGTGGTGATCCCCCGCGCGGCCCTGCGTAGCGGCGATGTGGTCTGGGTGGTGGACGGGCAGGGCCGACTGTCCATCCGCGCGGTCCAGGTGGCCCGGGCCGGCGTCGAGCAGGCCGTGATCAGCGGGGGGCTGGCGGCGGGCGAGCGCGTCTCGGTCAGCAACCTGCAGTACGTGACCGACGGGATGGCGGTCCGCGTGGAGGGCGAAACCGCGGCCGCCGCCGACACCGCGGCGACGGGCGGTGACCGATGAACGGCCTGATCCGCTGGTTCTCCACCAACCACGTCGCGGCGAACCTGCTGATGGTCACCATCGTGGCCGCCGGCCTGATGAGCGCGGCGAACATCAAGCAGGAGGTGTTCCCCGAGATCACCATGGACATGGTCACCGTCAGCGTGCCCTACCTGGGCGCCACCCCCGCCGAGGTCGAGGAGGCGGTGTGCATCCGCGTCGAGGAGGCGGTGCAGGGGGTCGACGGCATCAAGAAGATCACCTCGGCGGCCACCGAGGGCCTGGGCATCGTCACCATCGAACTGGACCGCGGCACCGACCGGCGCAAGGCCCTGGACGACGTGAAGGCCGAGGTGGACCGCATCGTCACCTTCCCGGCGGAGACCGAGAAGCCCATCGTCACCCTGGTGGAGCCGCGGCAGCAGGTGATCGACGTGGTGATCCACGGCGACGTGCCCGAGCGCACGCTGAAGCTGCTGGCGGACAAGGTGCGCGACGACCTGCTGACCGACCCGGACATCACCTACGTGTCCATCGCCGGCACGCGGCCCTTCGAGATCTCCATCGAGGTCGCCGAGCGCGACCTGCAGGCCTACGGGTTGACCCTCGACGAGGTGATGCGCGCGGTGCAGGCCAACAGCCTGGACCTGCCCGGCGGCTCGGTGAAGACCGAGGGCGGCGAGATCCTGGTGCGCACCCGGGGGCAGCGCTACACGGGCCAGGAGTTCGGGCGCATCGTGGTGATCACCGCGCCCGACGGCACCGAGGTCACCCTGGACCGCATCGCCCGGGTGCGCGACGGCTTCGAGGACGTGGACACGGCCTCGTTCCTGGACGGCGACCGCTCGGCCATCATCCAGGTCTACCGCACCGGCGAGCAGGGCGTGCTGCGGGTGACCGATGCGGCGAAGGACTACGTGGCCGCCGCCCGCGACGGACTGCCGCCGGGCATCGGCATCACGACCTTCAACGACCGCTCCATCATCTACAAGAGCCGCATGGACCTGCTGCTGCGCAACGGCGTGGCCGGCCTGGTGCTGGTGTTCCTGTGCCTGGCCCTGACCCTGCAGTTCCGGCTCGCCCTGTGGGTGAGCCTGGGCATCGCCATCAGCTTCCTGGGCGCCTTCTGGACCGTGCCGCTGTTCGGGGTGTCCCTGAACATGATCTCCATGTTCGCGTTCATCGTCTCCTTGGGCATCGTCGTGGACGACGCCATCGTCGTGGGCGAGAACGTCCACTCCTGGCGCGAGCGGGGCAGGAGCCCCCAGGCGGCGGCGACCCTGGGCACGCGCGAGGTGGCGGTGCCGGTGACCCTGGCCGTGCTGACCACGGTGGTGGCCTTCCTGCCTTTGGCCTTCGTCGAGGGGACCATGGGCAAGTTCATGTTCAACGTGCCGGTGGTGGTGATCTCGATCCTGATGTTCTCGCTGGTGGAGTCGCTGCTGATCCTGCCTGCGCACCTGGCCACCATGAAGTCCATGGGGGAGCAGGAGGCTGACCGGGCGGCGAGATGGTACGGTCGCCTGAAGGACCGCGTCGACGCCGGGCTCAAGGGCCTCGTCGAGCGGGCCTACCGTCCCAGCCTCGGGTTCGCCCTGGTGCACCGGCCCGTCGCCGTGGCCGTGGCGCTCGCGACCCTGCTGGTCACCTTCGGCTTCGTGGCCGGCGGGCACGTCGAGTTCACGTTCATGCCCAAGGTGGACGCCGACAACCTGGTGGCCGCGCTGACCCTGCCCCAGGGCACCACCATCGAGGACGCCGAACAGGCGGTGGCGCAGCTGGAAGCGTCGCTGGAGCAGGTCCGCCGGGAGTTCGACGCGCGGCGCGATCCGCAGGCGCCCTCGGTGATCACCCACGTCGCCACCTCGGTGGGGTCGCAGCCGCGCTCCAGCCAGGTCCGGCCCATGGACGGCGCCGGCGGGGGCGGCGGCGGCGCCCACCTGGTGGAGGTCAACGCCGAGCTGCTGAAGGCCGAGTTCCGCGACGTGCCCAGCCCCGACCTGGCCCGGCGCTGGCGCGAGCTGTGCGGGCCCGTCACCGGCGCGGTCTCCCTGACCTTCAGCGCCAACCTGTTCCAGGGCGGCTCGCCCGTGTCGGTGCAGCTCTCGTCGCCGGACACCGGCGCGCTGCTGCAGGCCGCCCGCGAGCTGAAGGAGCAGCTGGGCGGGTTCCCCGGGGTGATCGACATCTCCGACAGCTTCCGCGAGGGCAAGGTGGAGATGCAGCTGGGGCTGCGGCCGGAGGCGCGCACCCTGGGCATCACCCTGGCCGACCTGGCGCGCCAGGTGCGGGCCGGCTTCTACGGCGCCGAGGCCATGCGCATCCAGCGCGGCCGCGACGAGGTCAAGGTGATGGTGCGCTACCCCGAGGACGAGCGGCGCTCCCTGGGCAACATCGAGTCCATGCGCATCCGCACCCCCGGCGGGGACGAGGTGCCCTTCGGCCGCGTGGCTACCGTCGACATCGGCCGCGGCTTCGCCACCATCGAGCGGGCCGACCGCCAGCGGGTGGTCGCCGTGACCGCGGACGTGGACCAGGACCTGGCCAACGCCGACGCGATCAACGCCCTCCTGCGCGGGGAGATCCTGCCGCGGCTGGTCGCGGCCCATCCCGGCCTGCGCTGGTCCATGGAGGGCGAACAGCGGCAGCAGGCCGAGTCCCTGGGCAGCCTCAAGCGCGGCTTCGTGCTGGCGATCCTGCTGATCTTCGTGATCCTGGCGGTGCAGTTCCGCTCCTACAGCCAGCCCGTGATCATCATGACGGCCATCCCCTTCGGCCTGGTGGGCGCCATCTGGGGCCACATCCTGATGGGCATCGACCTGACCCTGATCTCCATGTTCGGCGTGGTCGCCCTGACGGGCGTGGTGGTGAACGACTCGCTGATCATGATCGACTTCATCAACCGCGCCCGCCGCGAGGGCGTGGGCATGCGCGCGGCGGTCATCGACTCGGGCGTGCGGCGTTTCCGCCCCATCATGCTCACTTCGCTGACCACCTTCGCCGGCCTGACCCCGCTGCTGCTGGAGAAGAGCCTGCAGGCCCGTTTCCTGGTGCCCATGGCCGTCAGCCTGGGCTTCGGCGTGGTCTTCTCCACCTTCATCACCCTGATCCTGATCCCGGTGTCGTACACCCTGCTGTCGGACCTCAAGGTCCGGCTGGGCATGGGCGACCGGATGGAGGAGCCGGAAGAGGTGTTCTGAGAATCGCCAACCCATTGTGCCGGAACAGGTCGTCTGCCCGGGCGCGGACCGGTCGCCGGCCGGGGGCCGCCCGCGACCGCCGGACCCGCGTCGCCCTCGGTTGCGAAACTCCGCGGAAAGTGCGACCATTGGGGGCGAACGAGCGTCGGGGGCCGGCCGCGGCCGCGACCCCCGCCATCAGCGGCATGCGATCCCCAGCGAGGATGGGCGGACGTGAACAACCTGCAACTGATCAACGTCTCGGACAGCGCGAACGAGGCCTTCTCGGCGTTCGACTGGACCGAGCACGAGGGCAAGGGCGTCCGGCTCTTCGTCCAGGGCTTCGGGTGAGGCGGGCCGAGTATCGGCATGGCTCTGGATGAGCCCAAGGAGGACGACGACGTCCTGGACAACAACGGCATCACCTTCGTCATGGACGGCCAGACCGTGGACATCCTGCGCCAGAGCGGCGGCCTGACCATCGACTACATCGACGAGGCCTACCGGCGGGGCTACATGCTCAAGCTGGGTTCGGCCGGCGGCGGCTGCAGCAGCGGCAGTTGCAGCAGCGGCGGCTGCGACTAGGCGCCGCGCCGGCCGCGACCAGGGCAGGCAACGGAAGGAGCCCCGGACAGGGGCTCCTTCCTGCTTCAAGGCGGGGCAGCGGCGTCAGGATCCGCGGCCCGGATGCCTAGTCGTCGTCGTCGAGGTCGAGGTCGAAGGCGTCCTCGTCCTCATCCTCGTCGTCATCCAGGTCCAGGTCCTCGTCGTCGAAGTCGTCCTCGTCGAAGTCGTCCAGGTCCTCGTCCAACTCGTCCTCCTCCGGACCGCCCTTGAGGGCGAAGGTCACCTCGAACTCCTCGCAGCACTGGTCGCCGCAGAAATCCCGGCCGCGGAAAGTGACGGGCCTGCCCTCGATCCCGACGCCGCACCCGGCGCAGATCCTCGTTTCCATGGTGTGCCCCCCACGGCGGCCGGCCCCGGCGGCCCGGCCCCGACGGCCTGACGCTTGCAGATCCCGCGGCGCCCGGGCCGAGCCCCGCGCGCCTGCTGCTTGCCGTGATTGAAGCCAACCCGGGCGCCCCATTGCAAGCAAAAAGCGACGCCCGGCCGCTCCCGCGGCGGGGCCTACCGGAAGGCCAGGATATAGGCCACCCAGGCCGGCGCCAGGTCGCCCTTGCGGCTGGCCCGGAAGACCCCGTTGGGCTCGCCGTCCTTCGCCGTACCCTCCCAGTGGACCTCGACCTTGCGGAAGCCGCAGTCGGCCAGCAGGTCGCAGGTCTCGGGCAGGGACCACAGGCGCCAGTCGTAGCTGAAGGCCTTCTTCAGGCGGCTGCCGTCGGGGAAGCGGAAATGGATGTAGCAGCGGGTCTCGCCGGTGATGGGGTTGAAGTCGTCCTGGTCCCAGAGGTACTCGAAACCGTCCAGCTCGCGCTCCTCGATCTGGGCCTGCTGCGCCTCGGGGCCGCCGTAGCAGTCGAGCATCAGCATGCCCTCGTCGCGCAGGGCCGCGCGGCAGTTGCGGAAGTAGGCGCCCAGGTCCGCGCGGGTCTTCATCCCCCACCAGCTGAAGTTGGTGGCCATCAGCACGTCGCAGCGGGGTTTGCGCACGTCGCGCACGTCGGCCTCGACCAGGGTCACCCGCGCGCCCGCCTCGCCCAGGGGCTCGAGGTTGTTGGCGCGCCCCCAGGCCAGGGTGGGCCCGTCCAGGTCCACGCCCAGGGCCGTGTGGGACGGGTGGGCCCGGACCCAGGCCGCGCTCAGCAGGGCGGTGCCGCAGAAGTCCTCGCGCAGGGCGGTGGGCCGGCGGCCGAACTCGCGCCGGAAGACCCGCTGCACGAAGGGCACCTCGGCGTCGGGGTTCTGCACCGACTTCTCGTAGAGCCAGTGCCGGTCGGCGTTGCGGGCGGTCAGGCGGCCGGCGTCGGCCAGCGCCTGCATCCGGTCGTGGACGCGGCTGCTGCGGGCG
>JACZKN010000405.1 GCA_014859985.1 Candidatus Krumholzibacteriia bacterium
GCCGGGTCCATCCGCGCCGCCGCCGCCGGGCAGCAGCGCCGCGGCCAGTTCCACCGGATCGGGCCAACCCCGGGGCAGAGGGGGACCCGGGACCACCGGTTCGGCAGGTCGGCCGCCCGGAAACAGTGCCGCCGCCAGTTCCAAGGAGGCGGGACCGGCCAGGGGCCACGGCGCCAGGGGGGTCGAGCCCGCGTCCAGATCCGCGGCTTCGGGCCCGGCGGCCACAGGCACCGCGAACATCTCCGCGATGGGGGTCACGCCGGCTATGGGCCGCAGGGCCCCGCCCCAGCCGAAGGCCAGGGCCCCGGCCAGCCGTCCGTCGATGAACACCGGGCTGCCGCTCATGCCCTGGGCGATGGCCGAAGTCTCCAGCCCGTGCCCCGACACCTCGATGAGGATCAGGCTGCCCTGGGCGCGCACGTTCGGCTGGACGCCGATCACGGTCACGCCGAAGGTGTCGACCGCCGTCCCGGCGAACACCGTCAGGCCGTAGCCCGTCATGCCCGGGGCGATCTCCCCGGGCGCGATGGTCGGCGGCCCGGCGGCGGCGAACCCCGCCACCAGCGCGGCGGCCAGGGCCGCACCGCTGCATGTCCTGATTCTGGTCACGAATGGATCCTTCCCGCAGCGGTCGGTCGGTCCCGGTCCCCTTGATCCGTGGTCGATCGGCGTCCCCATGGTAGGGCTGGAACCGGCGTCAGGCACCTGTGGCCCCCGGTCGGGCGCCCGTGGGGGCCCAAGGGCTACTCTACGCCCTGGACGCCCGCCGGTTCCCGCGGCGCGTCCCCTGGCGCGACGGGGGCAAGTTCGGGGCCGGACGGCGGGCAGGGCTCCGTCAAGGCCAATAAAAACGGCGGCCGGCATCGGCCGACCGCCGTTTTCGATTCGATGGTACGCCCAGGAGGATTCGAACCCCCAACCTTCTGATCCGTAGTCAGATGCTCTATCCAGTTGAGCTATGGGCGCACCTTGTCGATGCTGGCGGAGAGGGAGGGATTCGAACCCTCGGTGAGTTTTACCCCACACACGCTTAGCAGGCGTGCACCTTCAGCCACTCGGTCACCTCTCCGGAGTCTGGCGGAGGGCGAGGGATTCGAACCCCCAAGGGCCGTAGCCCGGCGGTTTTCAAGACCGCTGCCTTACCAGTTAGGACTAGCCCTCCCGTTGCGCGGGCGGGGTTGGTCGATCGCTCCGGACAACGATCCAGGCAACATCCTGGCAACACATCCTGCCAACCCAATGTCCTAAGGTCCGCTGCCCTGCCGGTGGACCGGTCTCCGCGCCGGGGCACGAAACAGGCGGGCCCGGAAGCCGGCCCGCCGCACCGTCGGCGGAGGGGCACGGTACTACTTGGACTTCCATTTGTCAAGCAGGCTGCCGACCCCCTCCTTGATGGTCTCGGCCCCCTGGTCGGACATCCCGGCCTTCAGGCGGCTGAGGTCCAGCCCCACCGACGGCCGCTCGGCGCGGCCACCCAGCACCAGGTCCAACTGCACGCGTCCGTCCCGGTCCCGCAGCGTCTCGGCCAGGAACGACCACTGGCCCAGGTCCGGCGTGAACCCCGGCGGCAACGTCACCTGCAGGGCCAGGTCCAAGGAGCCGTCCAGGCCCACGGAACCCGCACCGCGCCAGCGGGTGTCCGGCCCGTCGATGGCCAGGTCCTCGATGACGTAGCGACCCCGCTCGACCCCGAAGGCGTGCCCGAGTTCCGTGAAGCGGATGTCCTTCAGGTCCTGGCGGTTGCCCAGGTAGGGCGAGACGTCCCGCAGCCAGTCCGCCGCGTGCAGGACCCCCGCGCCGGCGCTCGCGGTGCCGGCAAGGTCGAGGCTGGCAAGCGCCGCGTCCCGGTCGCGCAGGCTGCAGGACCCGCGGCCGGACGCATCCAGCGTCCCTTCCAGGCGCCGCGCGAGTTCCGGCACCCAGGGTCCCAGCAGGTCGGCCGCCGGTACCCCCGCCGCCTCCCAGGCGAACACCAGCTCCCCCCAGGGATCGCGGGCCCAGTCCACGGCGGCGCTGCCGCTCAGCGCCCCGCCGCCCAGCCGGGCGGCGAACCGGGGCACCTCCAGCACCCGGTCTTCCAGCGCCGCCTCGGCCGTCACGTCGTCGTAGACGACGTCGCCATGGGCGAGGCGACCGATCGCCAGGTCGGCGCGGCAGGCCAGGTCCGCCGGGATGGCATCTCCGGGCGGCGCGCCCGGCACCGGCGCCGCCGCCGGGCCCAGGGCCAGGTCCCGCAGCACCAGCCGGTAGTCCTGGGCCACGGTGACCCGGCCGTCGCGCACCAGGCGCAGTTGCGGGCCGGACAGCCGCACCTGCCGCACCTCCAGGCGCCGCGACAACAGGGGCCACAGCGCCGCCCCCACCTCCACCTCATCGATCTCCAGGAGGTAGGACTCGATCCCCCAGTCCCGGCCTCGGGCCTCCCGCAGTCCCTGCCCGGTACCTTCGATCCGGCCGGAGCGCAATTTCAGGCCCAGCCGCGGCAGGATCACCAGCTGTGCCTCGTCCAGGGCGATGCGCGCGCCGGTGGCCGCTTCGGCCTGGGGCAGCAGACGGTCGCGCACGGCGTCCGCGGACACGAGCATGGGCACCACGGCCGCCAGCACGATCAGCAGCGCGGCCACGACGCCCACCAGCACGCCCAGCCGGCGCAGGACCCGCGGAATCCTCACGATGCGACCTCCCCGGCGGCGGCGGCGGCGAGGATGCGCCCGCCGCCCAGCACCGTGTCCCCGGCGTAGAGCACCAGCCCCTGGCCGGGGGCCGCCCCGGCCACGCCCGCGGCCAGGTCCACGGTCAGCCTGTCCC
>JACZKN010000406.1 GCA_014859985.1 Candidatus Krumholzibacteriia bacterium
GGACGGCACCTGGCGCCTGGGCCGGGCGGCGTTCGCGGCCACCGGCACCGCCGGCGCCGGCGCGGGCGAAGCCACCGTGCTGTCGAGGGACGGCGTGGCGGTGGCCGCCTTCACCCTGCAGGAGGACTTCAAGACCGACGCCGCCGGCGAGGTCGCCGCCCTGCTGAAGGACGGCTGCGACGTCTGGCTGCTGAGCGGCGACACCCAGGACAAGGTGGACACCGCCGCCCGGGCCCTGGGCCTGCCGGCCCACCGCGCCCTGGGCGGCCTCTCCCCCGAGGCCAAGGCCGCGCGGGTGCGGGCCGTCGACCGGCGCGACACCCTGATGGTGGGCGACGGCCTGAACGACAGCCCCAGCTTCGCGGCCGCCCTCTGCGCCGCCACCCCCGCGGTGGACCGGCCGGTGCTGCCGGGCAAAGCGGACTTCTACTTCCTGGGCGACGGGATCGCGGCGATCGGCCGGTCCCTGCTGGCGGCCCGGCAGCTGCGCCGCGTCGTGCGCGACAACCTGGTCCTGGCCGTGGTCTACAACACCGCGGCGGTGGCCTTCTGCCTGGCGGGGCTGGTGACCCCCGTCGTGGCGGCGATCATCATGCCCGCCAGCTCGGTGGCCGTGGTCTCGTTGACCGCGCTGCGCCTGTCGGGGCGGAGGCTCGCATGGACATCATCATCGCCCTGGTCTTCATCAGCCTGACGCTGGTGATCGCGGGGCTGGTCTTCTTCTTCTCCCGCCTGGTGGAGGGGGACTTCGAGCACGGCGAGCGGCTCTCGCTGCTGCCTTTGCAGGACGACGACGGAATGGGTGATGACAAATTGGACAAGTTGGACTCTAATTCGGCGGCAGCGTCCGCCGGCCCGGTCCGCGAAGGGGACTGAGCCGCGCGGCGCCGCCCGTCCGGCCGCAGGCAGCGTCAAGCCCGGGAGGAAAGGCTCCTCATGCAAGCAGTGAACGTCCAGAACATCCAGAACACCCAGATGAAGACCGTCACCTACGACGACGCCGTCGTGCGCGCGTTCACCGTGGTCACGGTGCTGTGGGGGGTGGTCGCGTTCCTGGTCGGGGTCATCGTCGCCGCCCAGCTGTCGTTCTGGCAGGCGAACCTCGGCGTCGAGTGGCTCAGCTTCGGCCGCCTGCGCCCCCTGCACACGAACGCGGCGATCTTCGCCTTCGTGGGCAACAGCATGTTCGCGGGCATCTACTACTCGACGCAGCGCCTGCTGAAGGTGCGCATGGCCAGCGACCTGCTGAGCTGGAGCCACTTCTGGCTCTACCAGCTGATCATCGTCGCGGCGGCGGTTACCCTGCCCCTGGGCCTGACCCAGGGCAAGGAGTACGCCGAGCTGATCTGGCCCATCGACCTGATGGTGGTGCTGGTCTGGGTGATCTTCGGCGTGAACTTCTTCTGGACCGTGGCCATCCGCAACGAGAAGAACATGTACGTGGCGCTGTGGTTCTACATCGCCACGATCATCACCATCGCGGTGCTCTACATCGTCAACAACCTGCAGCTGCCGACGTCGCTGCTGCACTCGTACACGGTCTTCGGCGGCGTGCAGGACGCCCTGGTGCAATGGTGGTACGGGCACAACGCCGTGGCCTTCTTCCTGACCACGCCGATCCTGGGCCTGATGTACTACTTCATGCCCAAGGCGGCCGAGCGGCCGGTGTACTCGTATCGCCTGAGCGTGGTGCACTTCTGGTCGCTGATCTTCATCTACATCTGGGCCGGGCCGCACCACCTGCTGTACACCGCACTGCCGGACTGGGCCCAGACCCTGGGCATGATCTTCTCGGTGATGCTGTGGGCGCCCAGCTGGGGCGGCATGCTCAACGGCCTGCTGACCCTGCGCGGGGCCTGGGACAAGCTGCGCACCGACCCCATCATCAAGTTCTTCGTAGTGGCGGTGACCTTCTACGGCATGTCCACCTTCGAGGGGCCGCTGCTGTCGATCAAGAGCGTCAACGCCCTGGGCCACTACACCGACTGGATCATCGGCCACGTGCACGGCGGCACCCTGGGCTGGAACGGGTTCATGGCCTTCGGCATGATCTACTGGATGTGGCCGCGGCTGTACGGCACCAAGCTGTGGTCGGTGAGCCTGGCCGAGACCCACTTCTGGCTGGCGACGGTCGGCATCCTGCTCTACGTGGTCTCGATGTGGGTCGGCGGCGTCAGCCAGGGCCTGTTCTGGCGCGCGCTGGACGCCGAGGGCTTCCTGCGCTACCCCGACTTCATCGAGGGCCTGACCAACAGCCGCGCCATGTACCATGCGCGCCTGACGGGCGGCCTGTTCTACCTGCTCAGCTCGCTGCTGCTGGTGGTGAACGTGGTCATGACCGCCCGGCAGGGCAGGCCGTCCACGGTGACCGTGCAGGTGCCGGTGCGCCGCGACGCCCCCGACGGCGCGGGCGTGTGGGCCCTGCTGACCAGCGCGCCCATGCTGCTGATCGCCGCCATCATCGCGCTGGGCATCTGGTTCGGCGTGGCCGGGCCCATGGTCAGCCCGGTGGCGCTGGCCCTGTTCATCCTGGTCTGCACGGCGGGCATCATCTCCTACGGCCTGCAGCAGCGGCGCTGGGGCCACTGGTACGGCCTGGTGGAGCGCCACGGCTTCGTGTTCACGATCCTGGTGCTGCTGGCGGTCCTGGTGGGCGGTGCGGTGGAGATCATCCCCACCCTGGTGGTCACCGAGAAGGTGCCGGCGACGATCACCGACGAGATGATCGCCGAGGACCCGGCCCTGGCCGAGACCGCCAAGTGGCTGCAGCAGCCCTACAGCCCGCTGGAGCTGGCCGGCCGCGACATCTACGTGGCCGAGGGCTGCTACACCTGCCACAGCCAGATGATCCGGCCGTTCCGCCACGAGGTGCTGCGCTACGGCGAGTACTCGCGGCTGGAGGAATCGCTCTACGACCATCCCTTCCAGTGGGGCAGCAAGCGCACGGGCCCGGACCTGGCCCGGGTCGGCGGCAAGTACGACAACCTGTGGCACTACCTGCACCTGATGGACCCGCGCTCGACCTCGCCGGCGTCCAACATGCCCGGCTACGTCCATTTCAAGACCAGGACCGTCGACCCCGCCGAAACGGTGGGACGCATGCGCGCCCTGCAGAGGCTGGGCGTCCCCTACGGCGACGAGGACCTCGCCCTGGCCGGGCAGCGCCTGGACAGCCAGGCCCAGCTGATCGCCGACGACCTGCTGGCCAAGAACGTCGAGGTCGATCCGCGCAGCCACATGGTCGCGATGGTCGCCTACCTGCAGCGGCTGGGCCGCGGCCCGCAGCCCCTGGCCCCGGCAGCGACAGCGGCGGTCCCCGGCGGCGGCGGCGACGCCGAACCCGCCGCGGCACAGAAGGAGTGAGCCATGTACCAGGAGTTCTACGCCCGGAGCGACCTGCTGGTCTGGCCCCTGGTGGGCCTGATCATCTTCGTGGCGGTCTTCGCCGGCATGCTGGCCTTCACCTTCTTCGGCCTGCGCGACCGCCGCAGGATCGACGAGATCGCGGCCCTGCCGCTGGAACCGGACCAGGGGACCGACAGCCCGGCCGAAGGGAGGGCCCGCTGAGATGAGCGACCACAAGGACATCCCCGCCGCGACCGACGACGGCTACGTGCACGACTTCATCAAGGAGCACGAGTTCGACGGCATCCAGGAGTTCGACAACAAGCTGCCCAACTGGTGGCTGTGGACCCTCTACGGCAGCATCGTGTTCAGCCTGCTGTACTGGATCGTCTTCCACACGCTGGAGATCGGCACGCTGCCGCGGGAGCGCCACGCCGCCGAGATGCTGGCCGCCCAGGAGGCCCAGCTGGCCCGCGCCGCCGCGTCCGGCCTCTCCAACGAGACGTTCGCCATGATGGCGGGGATGGCCCCGCGGGTGGCCGAGGGCCGCGCGATCTTCGTCCAGTACTGCGTGCAGTGCCACCTGGACGACGGCCGCGGCTCGGTGGGCCCGAACCTGACCGACCGGTTCTGGGTCCACGGCTGCGAGCCCATGGCCATGTACAAGGTCGTCAGCGACGGCGTCGCGGCCAAGGGCATGCCCGCCTGGCTGAACCAGCTGGGACCCAGCCGCGTGCAGGCCGTGGTGGCCTACATGCTGACCATCCAGGGCACCGACGTGCCCGGCAAGCCGGCCGAGGGCGAGCCCTGCACCTTCGATCCGGCCGCGCCGTAGCGGCAAGGACGCGACGATGACCGCTCCGGAGCAGAGGAAGGGACGGGCCCGGCTCCGCGACCAGCGGCGGCCCGACCTCGACTCGCTCTACTGCATCAACACCGACGGCTCCCGCAACATGCTGCAGGTGGCCGAGGTCAAGGGCCGCTGGACGACCCGCAAGTACCTGTTCTACGCGGCGCTGATCGTCGTCTACCTGGCCATGCCCTGGATCACGATCGGCGGCCGGCCGGCGGTGCTCGTCGACATCCCCGGCCGCGCCGCCTACCTGTTCGGGGCCAGCTTCACCAACCAGGACTTCCACCTGTTCTTCTTCGTGCTGATGGGCCTGGGCCTGGGCCTGTTCGTGGTCACCAGCCTCTTCGGACGGGTGTGGTGCGGCTTCGCCTGCCCGCAGACGGTGTTCATGGAGGGCGTGTTCCGGCCCCTCGAGCGCCTGATCGAGGGCCGGCGGCTCGCGCGCATCCGGCGCAACGAGAAGGGTGGGCCGGACAAGATCTGGCGCAAGGCGCTCAAGCACGCCGTCTACATCGTCCTGTGCTGGAACCTGGCCATCGCCTTCATGTGCTACTTCATCCCCACGCGGGAGATGCTGCACCTGGTGCCGTTCTTCGCGGGCAACACGACGGCCCTGGTCTGGAGCCTGTTCTGGACCGGCCTGCTCTACTTCGACTACAGCTGGTTCCGCGAGCAGACCTGCCTGATCATCTGCCCCTACGGCCGCCTGCAGGCCACGCTGGTGGACTACGACACCATCATCATCGGCTACGACCCGCAGCGGGGCGAGCCGCGCAGCAAGGGCGTCGATACCGGCGGCGACTGCATCGACTGCCGCCGCTGCGTGGACGTCTGCCCCACGGGCATCGACATCCGCAACGGGCTGCAGCTGGAGTGCATCGGCTGCACCAACTGCATCGACGCCTGCGACGAGATCATGGACAAGGTCGGCAAGCCGCGCGGGCTGATCCGCTTCGACTCCTCCCGCGGCTTCGAGACGGGGCGGAGCCGGCTGCTGCGGCCGCGCTTCTTCATCTACGGGGTCGTGCTGCTGGGGCTGCTGGCGCTGTTCGTGGTCCGCGCGGCCGAACGCAAGACCTTCGACGTCACGGTCCTGCGGACCACGGGGCTGCCGTTCACCATCGAGGCGGGCAGCATCCGCAACCTCTACACCCTGCAACTGGAGAACAAGGCGGACCGCAGCGCCGTCTACTTCGTCGCGCCGGCCGCGGGGGCCCTGGCCGGGCATCCGGGCGTCGAGTTCATCGTGCCCCAGCCGCGGGTCGAGCTGCCGGCCATGGGCGGGGCGCCGCTGACCGCGTTCGTGATCATGCCGCGCGCCAGCTACACGGGCGCGGTGGAGTTCGCCTTCACCGTCCGCGACTCGGCCGGCGGCGAGTCCGCGGACGTCACCGTCCGCTTCCGGGGGCCCTGACCATGCGCAAGTGGCTGCACGACCGGCCGTGGATCTGGATCGTGGTGTTCCTGGCCTGCCTGGTCGCGGGCAGCCTCGTGACCGTGGTCATCGCCCAGCTGAACCGGCCGGAGATCGTCCGGCCCCGCTAGCGGCAGCAGCGGGTGGTCCGCAGGTCTAAGGCGCCGGCACCGCCAGGAGCCGCTGGGCCAGGGCCTGGCAGGCGTCGCCGAGGACCCGGGTGAAATCGGCCGTCGGCAGCGGCCGGCCGTCGGCGGTGATCACGGGTTCGCCTTCGGGCACCACGGGCGGGCGGGCCTGCCCGTCCTGGGCCGTGAAGTTGTAGAGCTCGTCGCGATGGCGTTCGGCCGTGGCCGTCCACACCGATCGGCCCGCGGCCAGGTCGTAGACGTCCAGGGTCACCGTCAGCTTGCGGCGGGTCTTCAGGGCCGGGTCGAGGGAGCCGGCGTGCACGTCGCGGCCATCCCGGGCGCGCTGCTTCTCGACGGCCGCCTCGACACCCTCGTGCAGGGTGATCTCGTCCTTCTCGACCCTCGCCAGCGCCAGAAAACGCACCTCGCCCAGGGCGCCGGCCAAGGGGGCGAGCTGCGCCGGCCGCAGGACGCCGCCGCGGGCGAAGGCGCCCAGGACGGCGGCCAGGAG
>JACZKN010000407.1 GCA_014859985.1 Candidatus Krumholzibacteriia bacterium
GTCGGGCGCGACGACGCGGCATCGGAGGCGGCCGCGCGCCTGGCCGCGCGCCTCGAGCGCCTCCAGCTGGCGGGGTTCAACCTCCTGCTGGATCCGGACCTGGACCTGGTGCGGGGGCAGCTGCAAGGCCATTGGCCCCGGGGCGCGGAATGACGCATATTGTCGGGTCCCCGGCGAGGGCCGCCGGGGGGCAGCCGACGGAAGGCATGGCATGAACCTGAAGTACAGGCGCCTCAAGGGCACGCGCGACCTCATGCTGGAGGAGGCCGAGCGCTGGGCCTGGTGCGAGGAGCGCTGGGCCGACGTGCTGGACCGCTACGGCTACGGCGAGATCCGCACGCCGGTGATCGAGCCCACGGAACTGTTCCTGCGCTCGGTGGGCGAGGGCACGGACATCGTCGACAAGGAGATGTACACCTTCGAGACCAAGGGAGGCGAGAGCCTGACCCTGCGGCCGGAGATGACCGCCTCGGTGGTGCGGGCCTACCTGGAGAACGGGCTGACCCGCCAGCCGGGCACGGTGAAGTTCTGGTACATGGCGCCCATGTTCCGCCACGACCGGCCCCAGGCCGGGCGCTACCGCCAGTTCCACCAGGTGGGGGTCGAGGCCATCGGTTCGGCCAGCCCGGTGCTGGACGCGGAGGTGATCCGGGCCGCCCTGGCCCTGTTCGAGGCGGTCGATGCGCGGGGGATCACGTTGCTGCTCAACAGCATCGGCTGCCCCGCCTGCCGGCCCGCGTTCCTGGACGAACTGGGCGCGTTCCTGGAGGCCAATCTCGAGCGCGTGCCCGAGACCCTGCGCGGGCGCGTCGCCACCAACCCGCTGCGCCTGTACGACGCCAAGGACGACGGGGTGCAGGAACTGCTGGCCGACTTCCGGCCCATCACCGACTGCCTGTGCGCCGGCTGCCGCGCCCACCACGAGACCGTACGCGGTACCCTGGGCGACCTGGGCGTGGCCTTCGTCGACGACCCGACCCTCGTCCGCGGCCTGGACTACTACACCCGCACGACCTTCGAGCTGACCGCCGCGTCGGGACGCAAGCAGAGCAGCCTGGCCGGCGGGGGCCGCTACGACAGCCTGGTCGAGCAGTGCGGCGGGCCGCCCACCCCGGCCGTCGGCTTCTCGGTGGGGATCGAGCGCACGCTGCTGCACCTGGGGGACGAGACCGTCGATCCCCAGCGCAGCCGCCAGTCGACCGTCGACGTCTACGTGGCGGCCCTCGACGAACCAGCCCAGCGCTACGCCCTGGCGGCTGCGGACCTGCTGCGCGGCTACTGCCGCGTGGAGGTCGACACCACGGGCCGGGCGCTGAAGGCCCAGATCAAGTCGGCCAACCTGCGCCGCGCGCGGTTGCTGCTGGTGGCCGGCGAGCAGGAACAGGCGGCCGATACCCTGCAGTTGAAGGACCTCACGACGGGCGAGCAGACCACGGCGGCGCGGAGCCAGCTCCTGGCCGCCGTGCGGGAGGTGCTGGAAGCGTGAACGACAAGGGGAGCACGAACGCGGAGCCGGGCGCGCTGCGGAGCCACCGCTGCGGCCGCATCGGCCAGGAGGATCTCGGCCGGGAGGTCCGGCTCGCCGGCTGGGCCGGCAAGATCCGCCACATGGGCGGCCTGGCCTTCATCGACCTGCGCGACCGCTGGGGCATCGTCCAGGTGGTGTGCGAGCAGGGCCAGCCCCTGGCGGCGGCCGCGGAGGTCAAGCTCGAGGCCGTGGTCGGCGTGACCGGCACCGTGCGCCGGCGTCCCGACGACATGGTCAACACCGACCGCGCCACCGGGGCCTTCGAGGTGGTGGCCGCCCGCCTGGAGATCCTCAACGGCTGCCGGCCGCTGCCCTTCCAGGTGGACCAGGCCGAGAGCGCCAGCGAGGAACTGCGCCTGAAGCACCGCTACCTGCACCTGCGGCATCCCACCATGCTGCACAACCTGGAGGTGCGCCACCGGGCGGCGCAGGCCGCGCGGCGCTTCCTCTCGGGCCGGGACTTCCTGGAGGTGGAGACGCCGCTGCTGATCAAGACCACGCCCGAGGGGGCCCGGGACTACGTGGTGCCCAGCCGCATCCACCACGGGCAGTTCTACGCCCTGCCCCAGTCGCCGCAGCTGTACAAGCAGATCCTGATGGCCAGCGGGGTGGACCGCTATTTCCAGCTGGCGCGCTGCCTGCGCGACGAGGACCTGCGCAAGGACCGCCAGCCGGAGCACACCCAGATCGATCTCGAGATGAGCTTCGTGCGGGAGGACGAGGTGTTCGCGGTGGTGGAGGAGATGGTGGCGACCATCTTCGCCGAGGCGGCCGGCATCCGGCTGCAGACGCCCTTCCCGCGCATCTCCTACGACGAGGCCATGAACAACTACGGGTCCGACAAGCCCGACCTGCGCTTCGGCCACCCCATCCGTGACCTGGACGACCTGGTCGCCGGCTGCGGCTTCGGCCTCTTCGCCGACGCGCCGGCCGCGGGCGCCTCCGTGCGCTGCCTGTGCGCGCCCGGCCTGGCCGAGTGGAGCCGCAAGCAGGTGGACGACCTCGAGCTGCTGGCCAAGCAGCGCGGCGCCGCGGGCCTGGCCCGGGCCAAGGTCACCGCGGCGGGGCTGGACACGGGCATCGCCAAGTTCCTGTCGGCGGACTTCCAGCGCGCGCTGATCGACCGCACGGGGGCGCAGCCGGGCGACCTGCTGCTCTTCGTGGCGGCGCCCTGGCGCACGGCGGTCGAGAGCCTGGGCGCGGTGCGCCTGGAGATCGCCGCCCGGGCGGGCTGGATCCCTCCGGGCACCTGGGCCCTGACCTGGGTGCGCAACTTCCCCCTCTTCGAGCGGGACGAGCAGACCGGCGGCTGGACCGCCTGCCACCACATGTTCACCCAGCCGCGGCCCGTGGACCTGGACGGCCTGGAGGCGGACCCGGGGAAGGCGCGCGCGCAGCTCTACGACCTGGTCTGCAACGGCGTCGAGCTGGGCTCGGGTTCCATCCGCATCCACCAGCGCGAGCTGCAGGAACGGGTGTTCCGCATCGTGGGCATGCAGGAGCAGGAGTGGCTGCAGAAATTCGGCTTCTTCCTCGACGCCCTGGGCTACGGGGCGCCGCCCCACGGGGGCATCGCCCTGGGCCTGGACCGCCTGGTGATGCTGCTGACCGGGAGCCCGTCCCTGCGCGAGGTGATCGCCTTTCCCAAGACGACCCTGGCGGCCTCGCCGCTGGACGGGAGCCCCGGGCCGATCAGCGAGGCGCAGCTGCGGGAGCTGAGCCTGGCCATCGTGCCCCTGCCGGAGCAGGCACCGTGAGCGCCGCCCGCGGCAGGGCGAGCGAGGGCACGGTGGCCGTCGACGTCGAAGGGGTCGATCCGTTGGCCCTGCTGGGGGCGAGGGACGCCAACCGCCGCTGGCTGGAGGCGCGGTTGGGCGGGCAGCTGACCCTGCGCCACGACCAGCTGGTCCTGCGCTGCCCGCCCGACCAGCTGGTGCCGGCGCGGGCGCTGCTGGCCGACCTGGTGGAGCGGGCGCGGCAGGGACAGCACCTGGACGCGGTGACCCTGGGTTTCCTGTGGGACCGCCACTTCGGCACGGGCGACGCCCAGGACCCCCCGGCCGACGGCGCCGAGCCCCTGCTCTACGCCGGCGGCAGCCGCCAGGCGGTGCGGGTCAAGACCCAGGGCCAGCAGGTCTACGTGGACGCGGTCAGGGACAACGACATCGTGTTCGCGGTGGGGCCCGCGGGCACCGGCAAGACGTTCCTGGCCGTGGTGATGGCCATGGACTACCTGAAACGGCAGCTGGTGGACCGCATCGTGCTGGTGCGGCCGGCGGTGGAGGCGGGCGAACAGCTGGGTTTCCTGCCGGGGGACCTGCAGGAGAAGATCAACCCCTACCTGCGGCCGCTCTACGACGCGCTCTCGGACATCACCGGCGCGGCGAAGATCGCCCGCTTCATGTCCAGCGGCGCGATCGAGGCCTCGCCCCTGGCCTACATGCGCGGGCGGACCCTGAACAACGCCTTCGTGATCCTGGACGAGGCCCAGAACACGACCGTCGGCCAGATGAAGATGTTCCTGACCCGCCTGGGCTGGCAGTCCAAGGCGGTGGTCACGGGCGACGTGACCCAGATCGACCTGCCCGAGCGGCAGCAGTCGGGCCTGGTGCACGTGCGCCAGATCCTCAAGGGCACCGAAGGCATCGCCTTCGTGGAACTGGGGACCGGGGACGTCGTGCGGCATCCGCTGGTGCGGCGCATCATCGACGCCTTCGAGGCGGCCGGCGTCACGAACGAAGGCAGGTAGCCGGACGCCGCGGCGCGGCGCCCGGGCAAGGACGGTGGCAAGACCATGTGGTGGCCGAGGCTGCGTGAAATGCTGACCCGCGACGGCGCGGCCAGGCCGGGGTCCGGCAAGACGGGGTCCGGCAAGGCCGCCGCCCTGGACCGGCCCGACCGCGACCACGGCGCCTGGTGGGCCGCCGGCGCCGGCCTTTTGCTGCTGGTGCTGCACCTGGTCCTGTTCCCGCCGGTGCCCCGCCTGGTCTCGGACTTCCCCCGCCTGGGCGAGATCGCCGAACGCGAGATCCGCGCCCCCTTCTCCTTCGAGGCCCCGCTGCTGGAGGCCGACGTGCAGATGCGCCGCCTGGAGCGGGTGGTGGTGGAGCCGCCGGTGCTGCGGGTGCTGGAGCAGTCGGGCGGCCAGGACGGCCGGGCCCGCATGGAGGTCTGGCTGGCGGCCCTGGCGGTCGAGCTGCGCGACGTCCGCGCCAGCGTCGCGGACCGGGCGGGTATCCTGGCGCTGCAGTTCCCGGGCGTCGATCCGGACGACCTGCGCCGCCTGCTGCGCACGGACGCGCCCGACTCCCTGGCGCCGCGCATGGAGCGGGCCTGGCGCGAGGTCCTGCGGGGCGGCGTGGCGGACATCCTGCCGCCCGGCCGCTACGACCGCGTGGTGGTGGCGGGCGAGCGGGCCGAGAGCCTGCGGGACCGCGCGCACATCACGGCCCAGGCGGACCTGGAGGAACGCCTGACCGTCGAGTTGCGGGCCGCGGGCCTGGCCCCGGTGGCGGCCGTGGAGGCCGCCGCGGTGATGCGGCACTTCGTGACCCCGAACCTCGTCTACGACGCGGCCGAGACCGACCTGCGCCGGATCGCCGCCCGGGAGACGGTGGCCCTGCGGCGCGATTTCATCGCCGGCGAGCGCATCATCGACCAGGGGGTGCGGGTGACCGAGCAGCAGGCCCTGTTCCTGGAGCAGCTGGAGTCCCTGGTCCTCGCCCGCGGCGGCGGCGAGGAGCCCGGCGCGCGCTGGACGCGGGGGATCGGGCGCGCCCTCCTGGTGGCGCTGGTGCTGGGGCTCTTCGGCTGGATGGGCCGCGTGCACGTGTCCCCGGTCCAGCGGCGGCCGCGCCTGCTGGTGGCCCAGACCGTCATCCTGGGCCTGTTCCTGGGGGGGGCGGCGGTGGCCCTGGACCGGCCGGCGCTCGGGCACATGGCCGTGCCCATCGTGCTGCTTTCGCTGCTGTCGACGGTGCTGTTGAAGAGCCGGGTCGGCTACATGGCCACGCTGCTGGCGCTGGCGCTGCTGGCGGTGCTGCCGCAGGTGGCGGCGCTGCACGTCTTCGCCTGGTTCGTCGTCGGCATGGCCACCGTCGTCTCGGTGCGGCGGATCCAGAAGCGCAGCCAGTTCTACCAGACCATCGTGCTGCTGACCGCGCTCTCCCTGCTGATGATCTTCCTGCAGGGGCTGGTGGGGCCGTCGGGCGAGCGGCCCGCGGGCGGCACCTACCTGGTGGGCCTGTTCGTGCCGGTGCTGTCGGTGGCCTTCGGCCTGTTCCTGCTGCCGGTGGTCGAACCGCTGGTCGGTGTCTGCTCGGACCTGACGCTGCTGGAGCTGTCGGACCTGAACCATCCGCTGCTGCAGCGCATGGCCCTGGAGTCCCAGGGCACCTACCACCACAGCCAGGTGGTGGGGCAGCTGGCCGAGCACGCCGCCCGCGCCGTCGACGCCAATGCCCTGCTGGTGCGGGTCGGGGCCCTCTTCCACGACATCGGCAAGATGCAGAAGCCCGAGTACTTCGTGGAGAACCAGCGGGCCGACTCCAACAAGCACGACGAGCTGAGCCCGAGCATGAGCGCCCTGGTGATCGCCTCCCACGTCAAGGAGGGCATCGACCTGGGGCGCAAGTGGCGGCTGCCCCAGCAGGTGATCGACTTCATCCCCGAGCACCACGGCACCATGGTGATGGAGTATTTCTACCACAAGGCGCTGGAGGCCGACGGCAACGAGACGGTGAAGGTGGACGACTTCCGCTACCCCGGGCCCAAGCCGCGTTCGCGGGAGACGGCGATCCTGATGCTGGCCGACGCCACCGAGGCGGCCACGCGCTCGCTGGCCAAGCCCACGCCCGGGCGGATCCGCGAGGTGACCAAACAGGTCGTCGACAAGCGGATGCTCAGCGGCGAGCTGGACGAGTCGGGCCTTTCGCTGAGCGACCTGGCCCGCACCCGCGAAGCCTTCATTCCGCTGCTGGTGGGGATCCACCACGCGCGCATCCAGTATCCCGGCCAGCGCGAGCGCGAGGCCGAGCGCGGCGGCGAGCGCCGCGCGGAACGGAAGCCGAAGACGTGAAGCTGAACCTGGTCGAGCGGCGCCGCGGCCCGCGGCGCGGGCCGGACGCCTGGGCGGCGGGACGGCGGGCCTGGTCCGCCTGCACGGCCATGGCGGCGGGCCTGGGCGCGGCCGGCTGGACCCTCGACGTGGTCCTGCTGGACGACGCGGACATGGCGGAGCTGAACCGCGATTTCCGCGGCGGCGACGGCGTGACCGACGTGCTCTCGTTCTCCTACCTGGAGACCGGGGGGCCGGGCGACGCCGACCTGGCCCGGGGCCAGGGGGAGGCGGCCGTGGACCTCTGGGTCGAGGCCCTGTCGCCCGAGGCGGCGGACGCGGCCACCGTCGGCGAGATCGTGCTGGCACCGGCCTTCGTGGACGGGCGCTGCCGGGAGATGGGCTGGGACGTGGACCACGAGTGGCCCCTGCTGGTGGTGCACGGCTGCCTGCACGTGCTGGGCTGGGTCCACGACACGCCGCAGGAGCGCGAGGCCATGCAGGCGGTGGAGGCGCGCCTGCTGGCGGCACAAGGCCTGCCTCACCCGCTGCGGGAAAGGAGTTGATGTCCTGATGGACGGCTCGGCGTCCTTTACCCTGGCGACGGCCTGGGGCGGGCCCGCGGGCACGGCGGCCCTGGCCCTGGCCGCCTGGCTCGGCGCGATGCTGATGGGCGGGCTGATGACGGCCCACTACCGGATCAGCGGCCTGCACGCCAACGGGCTGCTGGAGAAGGAGACCCTCGGCCCGGTCCTGCGCGACATGGTGGAACGCCCGCGCCGGTTCCAGGTCACGGTCGGAACCCTCTACCTGCTGCTGACCCTGCTGGGCAGCTTCGCCTGGGGCACCGTGCTGGCCCGTCTCTGGGACGGGCGGCCGGACGGCCGCTTCTTCGTCGTCTACGCCGTGACGGCGCTGCTGATCTGGAGCCTGGGCGGCCTGTTCTTCAAGCGGCTGGCCGCGGACACGTTCCGGGGCTACGCCCGTGCCGTGGGCGGCCTGGTCTACCCCCTGGGCTGGCTGCTGCGGCCCTGGGCGGCGCTGATGCTGCTGGTGATGGAACGCCTGGACGACACCCTGTGGGCGGCGGAGGTCCAGCCCCACCTGTCGGCCGGCGAGATCCGCTCGCTGATCGCCGAGGAGGGCGACGGCGCCGCCCTGGACGAGGACGAGCGGGACATGATCGAGTCCATCTTCTCGTTCCACGACCGCACCGTGCGCGAGATCATGGTGCCGCGGATCGACATGGTGGCCCTGGACGGGGACGCCGACGCCCTGGCCTCGCTGCCGGCGGTGATCGAGGAGGGCCACTCGCGCATCCCGGTCTACCGGGGCGGCGTCGACCGGGTGATCGGCATCCTCTATCCGAAGGACCTGCTGCGCCTGGTGGAGGGCGGCCGCTTCACCGGGGGCGGGCGGACGCTGGCCGAACTGGTGCGCCCGGCCTACTTCGTGCCCGAGAGCAAGAAGATCGACGAGGTGCTGGACGAGTTCCGCAGCAAGCGCATCCACATGGCGGTGGTGATCGACGAGTACGGAGGCACCGCGGGCCTGGTGACCCTCGAGGACGTGATCGAGGAGATCGTCGGCGAGATCGAGGACGAATTCGACGAGGAGCAGGAGCTGGTGGCCTGGCTGGACGACCGCCGGGTGCGGCTCGATCCCAAGATCGACCTGGAGGACCTCGAGGAGATCCTGGGGGTGGCCCTGGCCCACGTCGAGGGCGCCGAGACGAGCGAGACCCTCGGCGGTCTGATCTACGAGGCGGCGGGCAACGTGCCCGACAGGGGCGACCGCATCGAGGTGGGGGGCTACCACGTCACGGTGGAGAAGGTCGAGGACCAGCGCCTGATGCGCGTGCTGCTGGAGTCGGATGCACCGCTGCCGGGGCACGCGCGGCGGCGCGGCAGCTGAAGCGGGGCCGGCGGGCCCCGGGGGACGGACATTGTTGAAACACCTGCGCAAGCACTTCCTGACCGGCCTGTTGGCCGTGGCGCCGCTGCTGATCACCCTGTGGATCCTCTGGCGGTTCTACGGGCTGGTCTCCGGGACCATGCGGCCGTGGCTGCAGCGCCTGCCGGCATTGAGCGACACCTACCCGGACTTCTTCCTGACCTTCGCCGGCCTGGTGGTCTTCTTCCTGCTGATCGCGCTGATCGGCCTGCTGGCCCGCAGCCTCTTCGGCCTGGCGGTGCTGCGCCTGGTGGATCGCGCGGTGGAGCGCATCCCCGTGGTCAAGGGCGTGTATTCGGGCATCAAGCAGATCGCCTCGGTCTTCCTGCAGGACCGCCGTACCGCGTTCCAGCGCGTGGTGCTGTTCGAGTACCCGCGGCCGGGCATCTTCTCGGTGGGGCTGGTCACCCGCGACGAGGCGGCAAGCCCGCTGGTGAACGTCTTTCTGCCGACGACGCCCAACCCCACTTCGGGCTTCCTGCTGCTGGTACCGCGGGAGGACCTGAAGGAGGTGCAGGTCAGCGTCGAGGAGGCCGTCAAGATCATCGTCTCCGGCGGTTCGGTGATGACGGAGCGGCAGGCCGCGCAGATCGCCGTCGACGCGCGGGCGCTGCTGCTTGCCCCCGCCGCGCGCGACCTGGCCGCGACGGCAAAGGAGTCCGACCGTGACTGAGCGGGAACACGAGGGCCGGGGCCCGGGCGGGCCCGAGGGCACGGACGAGCGGCCGGACGAGCGGGTGCTCGACCCCACGAACCTCGACGCCGCCCGGCACGAGGTGCGCCAGCGCCTGCTGTCGCTGGTGGAGCAGCGGGACGACCAGGGCGTGCGCGACCTCGCCCTGTCCCTGTCGCCGGGCGACCTGGCGGAGGTGGTGCGGCCGCTGGACGTCGACGATACCGCCGCGGTCCTGCGCAACCTGCCGCCCGACCCCCTGGCCTACGTCCTGGGCGAGATCGACAACCGCAGCCTCAGCGCCCTGTTCGACCTGCTGGACCTGGACGCCATCGCCGACCTCATCGAGGAGATGCCGTCCGACGAGGGCGCCGACCTGCTGGGCGAACTGGACTCGAGGAAGGTCCAGGAGATCCTCGCGGCCATGGACGAGGAGGAGCGCGCCGAGGTCAGCGACCTGCTGCGCTACCCGCCCGAGTCGGCGGGCGGCATCATGGACAAGGAGTTCGTCTCCTGCCACGAGGACCAGACCTGCGGCGAGGCCGTCGCCCTGCTGCGCGCCAAGGACGAGGACGACCTGGAGACCACCCACTTCGTGTTCGTCGTGGACGACCGCGGCCGCCTGGTGGGCCGCCTGCCCCTGATCCACCTGCTGCTGGCGGACCGCGATGCGCCCCTGCGCACGGTGATGGAGGTGGACCCGCTGTACGTCGAGGTCGACCTGGACCAGGAGGAGGTGGCGGGCTTCTTCATGACCCACGACCTGATCTCGCTGCCGGTGGTGGACCACCAGCTGCGCATGGTGGGGCGCATCACCGCCGACGACATCATGGACGTGCTCGAGGAGGAGGCCACCGAGGACATCTCCCGCCTGGCCGGCGTGAGCGTGGCCGAGTTCGGCGAGCAGTCGGCGGTGCGGGTGGCGCGCACGCGGCTGCCCTGGCTGCTGGGGGCGCTGCTGGGCCAGTTCGGGGCCGTGCTGGTGATGCGGCACTTCGAGCAGAGCCTGCAGACCATGGTGACCCTGGCCTTCTACATCCCGGTGATCATGGCCCTGGCGGGCAACGTCGGCATCCAGACCTCGTCGGTGGTGGTGCGCGGCCTGGCCACGGGCGAGCTGGCGCTCTTCCACGTGGGCCGCCACGTGCTGCGGGAGATGGCCACGTCCCTGGTGATCGGCCTGGCCGTGGCCGTGAGCCTGGTCGGGGTGTCCTTCCTGGTCAACGGCAACGTCTACCTGTCGGTCGTGCTGGGCGTCTCGATGCTGCTGGTGGTGCTGATGGCCTCCATGGTGGGCACCTGCACGCCGCTGCTGCTGCACCGCCTGGGCGCCGACCCCGCCGTCGCCACCGGCCCCTTCATCACCACCAGCAACGACCTCTTCGGCCTGGCCATCTACCTGGGCCTGGCCACGCTGATGCTCAGCCTGGGGCACGGCGGCGCGCCGTGAGCGTGCTCGGGCTCCCGTCCGCGGCCAGCGACGCCCTGGTGCTGCGGGCCTGGCCCTGCGGCGAGACCAGCGCCATCGCCTCGCTGCTGACCCGCGACCAGGGCTTCGTGCGGGTGCTGGCCAAGGCGGCGCGCCGGCCGCGGTCGCGCCTGCGGGCCCTGGTGGAGCCCGGGCGGCTGGTCAACGTGGAGTTCGGCCTCGACCCCCGCCGCGAGCTGCAGTACCTGCGGGGCGGCAGCGTCCTGCTCGATCCCCTGGCGGTCGGGGCCACCCTGGAGCGCAGCGCCTACCTGCTGGGCGCGCTGGAACTGGTGGACCGCTGCCGGCCCGCCACGCCCGGCCCCGGGGACCCGGGCGAAGCGCTCCTGTTCGGGGTTTGCGAGGAATTCGTGGGGATGCTATCGTCGGCGACCTGCCACCAGCCCGCCGTGCTGTTCTTTGCGCTGGAATGGCGGCTGCTGGCCCGGCACGGGACGGCGCCGCAGGTGGGCCTGTGCTCCTGCTGCGGGGCGGACCCGGCCGGGGCCGGGGCCGGCAGCGCCTGGTTCCAGGCGGCCGAGGGCGGCCTGGTCTGCGGCCGCTGCACCGC
>JACZKN010000408.1 GCA_014859985.1 Candidatus Krumholzibacteriia bacterium
CTCCTGGAGGCCGTGGAGCCCGGTCAGCACCCGGGCGACCCCGGGCGCCCGCCGGGCGGACTCCACCCTGGCCACGGCCTCCAGGAGGCCCTCGCCGGCGGTCGTGTCCAGCAGGGAGGCGTGCAGCAGCCCCGCGGGGACGCCGCACGCGTCGGATCGCTCGTTCGTCATGTCCGTCCCCGGGCGGGGGCCGCCCGGTCTAGAAGGTCGCCCTCTGCGCGCTGAAGGGCGTGATCCGCCGCAGCCGCTCGACGATCACCGGCAGCACCTCGGCCACGTAGTCCACCTGGTCCATGGTGTTGTAGCGCGACAGGGAGAAGCGGATCGAGCCGTGGGCCCGGGTAAAGGGGATGCCCATGGCCCGCAGCACGTGGCTGGGCTCGAGGCTGCCGCTGGTACAGGCCGAACCGCTGCTGGCGGCCACCCCGGTGCGGTCCAGCAGCAGCAGGATGCCTTCGCCCTCGATGTACTCGAAGCTGATGTTGGTGGTGTTGGGCAGCCGCCGCAGCGGATCCCCGTTGAGGCGCGAGTCGGGGATGCGTTCCAGCAGCCGGGTTTCCAGGCGGTCGCGCAGCACGCGCACGGCGGTGTGCTCGTCCGCCAGGTGGGCCCGGGCCAGCTCGCAGGCCGCGCCCAGGCCGGCGGCGCCCGCCACGTTCTCGGTGCCGGCGCGGCGACCGCGCTCCTGGTGGCCGCCGACGATCAGCGGGCGGATCTTGGTGCCCTTGCGCACGTACAGCGCACCGATGCCCTTGGCCGCGTGCAGCTTGTGCCCGGAGAGGGACAGCAGGTCCACCGTCGCCAGCTCGCCCAGGTCCAGGGGCAGCTTGCCCGCCGCCTGCACGGCGTCCACGTGGAAGACCGCGCCCTTGTCCTTGACGATCCGGCCCACGGCGGCGGTGTCGAACAGCACGCCGGTCTCGTTGTTGGCCATCATCACCGAGACGATGGCCGTGTCCGGGCGGATGGCGCCCGCCAGTTCGTCCAGGTCCAGGTTGCCGCGCTCGTCCACGCCGAGGTAGGTGACCTCGCAGCCGTGCCGCTTCTCCAGCTCGCGGCACAGGCCCAGCACCGCCGGGTGCTCCACCGCCGTGGTGACGATGTGGCGCTTGTCCGGATGGGCGTGCAGGGTGCCCACGATGGCCAGGTTGTCGCTCTCGGAGCCGCCGCTGGTCAAGACGATCTCGCTGGGCAGTTCCGCCCCCAGCAGGGCGCGGACCTGTTCGCGGGCGGCGGCCACGGCCTCGCCGGCCTTCGCCCCGAAGCCGTGCATGCTCGAGGGATTGCCGTAGTGCTCGGCCAGGAAGGGCAGCATCGCGGCCACCACCTCGGGCGCGACCGCCGTGGTGGCGTTGTTGTCCATGTAGACGCCGCCGGCGGGCCGTTCGGGCAGGCCCTCCATCAGGTTGAAGCCGCGGGGCGCGTCGGCCATCAGCCCACCTCGATCACTTGGATGCGGTCATCCACGAACTCGCGCAGCTGGGCCTCGACCCAGCCCTTGATGGTGGCGTCGGAAGCCCGGCAGGCGGCGCAGGCGCCGGTCAGGCGCACATAGACCCGGCGGTCCAGGTAGCGCACGAACTCGATGTCGCCCCCGTCGTGGCGCAGGGCCGGCGCGATGTCCCCGGCCAGCAGCTCGCGGATGCGGGCGACCAC